>JAFUYV010000094.1 GCA_017476945.1 Fretibacterium sp. | reverse complement strand
CCGGCCGCTGACCTCGGAGCGTGAGCAGTCTAAACCCAGGACGGGGTAGGCGGGGTGCTCCTGCGCCGGCCGGCCGGCCGGGACGTCCAGTTTCAGCCAGTCCCGCACGGCCGCAACTTCGCCAAAGGGGACGCCCGTTTGAGCCATACCCCAGGGACCGGGATTCATCCCCAAAAAGACCACGCGCTTTGGCCCGGCGCCGTACCGTTCCACGTAAGCCTCGAAGGCGTCCCAGGCGTAGTCCAGAGGGTTGTAGACGGCCGCCACGGGAGGGGCAAAACTCATGGCATCTACGGCCTCGCGCAGTTCACGGGCAGCCGCGAGCTGTGTCATGACGCAAGCGTTCGTATTTTGTCCCGTCACTCCATTTTGCTCTCCTCTCCCTTCGGTATGCCTTATTATAAGCCGGCGTGCTCAAGTTGACAAAGCCGGCCTCTCTCGTTTAGGATAAGCCAAATATGGCGGAGGTACGACGGCGGAGAGTCTGTTCCGCCGTGCGGGGAGCTGGTGATGGTCAGCTCCTCCTGCCCTCCTCCTTCCGTTACCATCGTCCTTTAGGAGGTATTTTCACATGGCACAACAACCGGCGGGAAATCTTCAGCGCGGGCTGGTCTACGGAATTGACGACAGGCCGCCATTTCTGATCATGCTGCTGTCCGGGGCGCAGCACGTCCTGACGCTCTTTGGGGCGACGACGCTCGTGCCGCTGCTCCTTGGGCCCGCGATGGGGATGAACGCGCTCCAGATCGCGTCGCTCATCTCCTGCGTCTATTTTGGTATGGGCGTCGCCACGCTCATCCAGACTCACCCCAAGATCGGCTCCGGCCTGCCCATCGTGCAGGGCTCCAGCTTCAGCTTCATCCCCTCGTTCACGACCGTCATTGGCATCTACGGCACGGTGGCTGTCGCAGGGGGGCAGAGCGTCGTGACGAACCCTGAGGTCGTGATGCAGTACATTGGCGGCGGGCTCATCGTGGGAGGAATTATCCTGGCGCTCATTGGCTACAGCCGTATCGTGGGCGTCATCCGCCGAGTCATCACCCCTGTGGTGATTGGGCCGGTCATCATGGCCATCGGCTTCTCCCTGGCGGGGACGGCTGTGCAGGGCAACGCGGCGAACTATTGGCCCGCCTCTCTGACGGTGGTCGTTCTGATCTTCCTGTTCAGCCTGGTCATCAAGAGCAAGTACATCAACATCTTCGCGATTCTGCTGTCCATCGTCGTGACCTACCTGGCCTGCCTGAGCCTCTCCATGAACGGGACCTTCGCGCCGGGACACCCCGCCTACATCGACCTGGGCCGCGTCAGCGAGGCCCCCTGGCTGAGGGACGTGAGGAACGTCGTCATGCCCTGGGGTGCGCCGAAGTTTGGCCTGATGGCCGTCGTGTCCCTGCTCGCGGGGTTCTTCGCCGTGATGATCGAGTCCATTGGGGACTATCACTCGGTGTCCTACGCCTCCAGGATCGATGACCCCGACGCGGAGACCATCAGCCGGGGCATCGGCGCTGAGGGCGTCTGCTGCGCCCTGTCCGGCCTGTTCGGCTCCGTGGGGACGACGTCCTACACGGAGAACATTGGCCTCATCGGGCTGACCGGCGTGGCCTCGCGCTGGGTCGTGCGCACGGGGGCCATTCTTCTCATCCTCATGAGCTTCGTGGGCAAGCTGGGCGCGCTCATTGCCACCATGCCCTCGCCCATCATCGGCGGGGCGTACATCGCTCTGTTCGGCACCATCGGCGCGATGGGCATACAAGTCCTGATGCGCGCGGACATGAGCAGCCAGCGCAACATCCTCATCATCGGCTTCGCCTTCCTCATGGCCTTGGGCCTGCCCGGCTGGGTGGAGCAGAACAAGGAGCTCTTCATGAATGATGGCTACTCCGCGCTCTCCCAGACGGTGGGGGGAATGGCCTGGGCTGTTCTGAAGACCCCGATGGCCGTGGCCGGCCTCTGCGCCGCGGTCTGCGACTCCCTCATCCCCGGCACGGATGAGGAGCGAGGCATCAACATCAGGCCGCGTGGAATTTAGAAACTTTTGCTGGGAGGGGAGGGTTCGTCCCTCCCCTTTTCGCGTGAGTAGGAAAGAAGCGCCCACAGCACGGCGGCCGCGCCAAGGCAAATCTCCGCGTCCGCCAAGTTGAAGCGCAGCCCTCCCTCAATGAAACGCCCCGAGAGCGGAAGAGGTATCCAATCCCTCACGGCACCCTGGAGCAGCCGGTCGATAAGGTTCGCGGCCGCGCCCCCGGCCATGACCGCCAGCCCAGGGCGCAGCGTCCTGTTATCCTCCCGGTGCCTCAGACGCCAAAGCGCTCCCAGAAGGAGAGCAAGACTCAGCGCTGGAAGCGCGCGGGCCAGCGCGGGACTCCCCTTCAGCAGGCCAAAGGCCAAGCCGGGGTTGGCGCTAAACGTTGCCCCAAGACCGGCTGCGGCGATCCTTGCTGCAAATTCCAACAGGGCGGAGGACAGGATAATTCCCCAATATTTCCCCACAGTTCCCGCCCCCAATCGGTTTTACAAAGTCTCAGGGTAATGATATCCTTATTTTATCATTACTAACAAGCAGTGGGGGGATAAACGATGCTTGACAGCGCCTACTACCAGAAGACCGACGAGATCCTTGAGAAATATCCCAGGGAGGAGAGGTCGCTCATTCCTATCATCCACGACGTGCAGGACGAGTACCACTACCTGCCGCCCGAGCTGCTGAGCTACATTGCCAGGGAGATCGGCATCACCGAGACCAAGGCTTACAGCGTGGCCAGTTTCTATGAGAACTTCTCCTTCGAACCCAAGGGCAGGTTCGTCCTCAAGGTGTGTGACGGCACGGCCTGCCATGTGCGCCAGTCCGGACCCGTGCTTCAGCGTCTCCGCGAGGAGCTGGGCCTTGCTGACGACCAGCGCACCACCGGCGATATGCTCTTCACCGTCGAGACCGTCTCCTGTCTGGGGGCGTGCGGCCTGGCCCCGGCGATGACGGTCAACGACGCCGTGCACCCGGCCATGACGCCGGAGAAGGCCAGCGAGCTCATCAAGGAGCTCAAAGCTCAGGCGAAGGACGGCGGCGGTCAACCGGCAAAGGAGACGGAAGAGAAGCCGAAGGAGGGGAAAAAATGAGGAGAATCCACAGCCGCGACGAGCTGAACGAGCTTCAGAAGAACCTGAGCGCCCGCATCCAGGACGCGCCCTGCCGCATCCTCATCTGCGCGGGCACGGGCTGTCAGGCGGGGGGCTCCCTTGAGATTTTCAAGCGCATGACCGAGCTGGCTCAGGACAAGGACGGTGTGACCATCGAGTACGCTCCGGAGGCGGCCGGGCATCCCATCGGTGTTCACAAGAGCGGCTGCCACGGCTTTTGCGAGATGGGGCCGCTGGTGCGCATCGAACCCCAGGGCATCCTTTACACAAAGGTGAAGCCGGAGGACTGCGACGAGATCTTCGAGACGACGGTGAAGAAGGGCGAGGTTGTCCACCGCCTGCTCTACAAGACGGTGGAGGGCAAGGAGTACGCCAACCAGGAGGAGATCCCCTTCTATCAGAAGCAGACGCGCCTGGTGCTGAAGAACTGCGGCCACATTGACGCGGAACACATTGAGGAGGCCATCGCCAGCGGCACGTATCAGGCATTGTCCAAGGCGTTGTTCCAGATGACCCAGGAGGCCGTCGTCCAGACGGTGCTGGAGTCCAACCTCCGTGGACGCGGCGGCGGCGGCTTCGTGGCCGGCAAGAAGTGGCAGCAGGTGGCCGGGCAGAAGGAGACCATCCGCTACGTCGTCTGCAACGGCGACGAGGGAGACCCCGGCGCGTTCATGGATCGCTCCATCATGGAGGGCGACCCCCACAAGATGATCGAGGGCATGACTATCGCGGCCTACGCGGTCGGCGCACAGGAGGGCTATATCTACGTCCGCGCGGAGTACCCCCTGGCCGTTAAAAGGCTTCAGATCGCCATCGAGCAGGCGGAGGAGGCCGGGCTGCTGGGCGAGAACATCCTGGGTTCCGGCTTCAGCTTCAAATTGCACATCAACTGCGGCGCTGGGGCCTTCGTCTGCGGCGAGGGCAGCGCGCTCACCGCGTCCATCGAGGGCAAGCGCGGGATGCCCCGCGTCAAGCCGCCGCGCACGGTGGAGCAGGGCCTGTTCGGCAAGCCGACGGTCCTCAACAACGTGGAGACCTTTGCCAACGTCCCCATGATCATCCTGAACGGCGCGCAGTGGTTCCGCGGCATCGGCCCGGAGAACAGCCCCGGCACCAAGGCGTTCGCCCTGACGGGCAGCGTCTGCAACACCGGCCTCATTGAGGTCCCGATGGGGACGACGCTGCGCGAGGTCATCTACGACATCGGCGGCGGCATCCGGGGTGGCGCGCAGTTCAAGGCCGTGCAGATCGGCGGGCCGTCCGGCGGCTGCCTTTCGGAGAAGGATCTGGACATCCATCTGGACTTCGATACACTGAAGAAGCGCGGGGCGATGGTGGGTTCCGGCGGCCTCGTCGTTATGGATGAGCACACCTGTATGATCGAGGTGGCGCGGTTCTTCATGGACTTCACCCAGCGCGAGAGCTGCGGCAAATGCGTGCCCTGCCGCGAGGGGACGCGCCGGATGCTGGAGATTTTGGAGCGCATCGTGGCCGGCAACGGCGAGATGGAGGACCTGAAGCGGCTTCGCGACCTGGCGGATCTCATCACCCACACGGCGCTGTGCGGACTGGGCAAGAGCGCGGCCCTGCCGGTGGTCAGCACAATGGACGCCTTCCCGGAGGAATACCTCGAGCACATCCAGGACAAGAAATGCCGTGCCGGTGTCTGCCAGAAGCTCAAGCAGTACGTCATCGAGGAGGATAAGTGCAAGGGCTGCTCCAAGTGCGCGCGGAACTGCCCGGTGCAGGCCATCTCCGGGGAGCTCAAATCGCCGTTCCACATCGACCAGGCCAAGTGCATCAAGTGCGGGGCCTGCATGTCCAACTGCCCGTTCAAGGCCATCAAGGTCGCCTAAAGGAGGGGATTTCTAATGGGACACATGATTATTGACGGGATGCCCGTCGAATTTACGGACGAGCCCAACGTGCTCTCCGTCATCAGGAAGGCGGACATCGACCTCCCCACGCTCTGCTACCACTCCGACCTCTCGGTATACGGCGCCTGCCGCCTCTGCACGGTGGAGGACGACAAGGGCCGTATGTGGGCCTCCTGCTCGGAGCGCCCGCGTGACGGCATGAACATCCGTACCAGCACGCCCCGTCTGGTGAAGTACCGCCGGATGATTTTGGAGCTGCTCCTGGCCTCCCACGACCGGGACTGCACCACCTGCGTCCGCAGCGGCGAGTGCGACCTTCAGAGCCTGGCGCACCGGCTGGGCGTCGGCTCCGTGCCCTATGAGAGCCACATGGGTCATCATCCTCTGGACATGAGCTCGCCGTCCATCATACGCGATCCGAACAAATGCATCCTCTGCGGCGACTGCGTGCGCGTCTGCGACAACGTCCAGGGCGTCAACGCTATCGACTTCGCCGGGCGCGGCGCCAAAGCGATGGTCATCCCCGCGTTCGACAAGCCCATTGGACAGACGGACTGCGTGAACTGCGGCCAGTGCCGCGTGGTGTGCCCCACGGGAGCCATCAGCATCAACACGAATGTTCGAGCGGTGTGGGAGGCCCTGGCCGACCCGAACGTCAAGGTCTTCGCGCAGATCGCCCCGGCCGTCCGCGTGGCGGTGGCGCACTCCTTCGGCGGCGAGCGCGGGGAGAACGTCATCGGCAAGCTGGTGGGCGTGCTGCACCGGCTGGGCTTTGACGAGGTGTACGACACCACCTACGGCGCGGACCTTACGGTCATCGAGGAGAGCAAGGAATTCCTGGACCGGCTGGCGGCTGGCGGGCCGTTCCCGCTGTTCACGTCCTGCTGCCCGGCGTGGGTGAGCTTCTGCGAGAAGCGCTGGCCGGAGTTCGAGCCCAACCTTTCCACCTCCTACTCGCCCCTGCAGATGCTGGCGTCCGTCGCCCAGGAGTACTTCCGCGACCCGCAGAAGAACTGCGGCAAGAAAGTTCTGTCCGTGGGCATCATGCCCTGCACGGCCAAGAAGGCGGAGATCCTGCGGGACGACACAAAGATCCACGGCAAGGCCAACGTCGATTACATCCTCACGACCGAGGAGCTCATCACGATGATCAAGCGGGCGGGCATCCGCTTCGAGAACGTGGAGATCGAGTCCGCCGATATGCCGTTCGGTATCGGCTCCGGGGCGGGAGTCATCTTCGGGAACTCCGGCGGCGTGATGGAGGCCGTGTTGCGCTGGCTCTCCGACGGACATGACCGCCTGGCGATGGAGCAGGTGCGCAACAGCGGTGTCCGCGGCGATGGGACGGAGACCCTGCGGGAGTTCACGTTCAACTACCATGGGCACGACATCAGGGCCGCCGTCGTCAGTGGCCTGGCCGAAGCCAACGAGCTCCTGAAGCGCGTCAAGTCCGGCGAGGCGATGTACCACATCGTCGAGGTCATGGCCTGCCGCCGGGGCTGCATCATGGGCGGCGGACAGCCCACGCACGCGGGGGCGCGCACCAAGCTGGCCCGCGCCAAGGGGCTTTACGACGCCGACATCTCGACGCAGATCAAGAAGTCCAACGAGAACCCCCTCGCGATGGCTGTCTATGAGAACCTCGTCCGTGGACGGGAGCATGAGCTCCTGCACCGGCACAAGGCTCAGGCTTAAAGAGTTCCGCAGGAGCCTCACGCTGATGGGGTTCACGCTGAAAGGATGGTTATCATGGCGCACGACAGGGTTCTTGGGGAAGTCGGGCATCTGAAGGAGGATATGGTCGCGGCGCTGAGCCGCATCTGTCGTGTCCCCGCCGTCTCGCCGCACAACGGCGGGACGGGCGAGGAGGCAAAGGCCCGCGAGGTTGAGAAATTGGTGGCGGAGCTGGGCCTTGGCAGCGTCACGTGGGAGCGTGTGGATGACAAAGGGGCTCCGGCAGGCAGCCGCCCCTCGCTCTTCCTTGAGTGGCCGGGGAAGCGGAAGCGCCGCCTCTGTATCCTGACCCATATGGACATTGTGCCGGAGGGGGACCGTTCGCTTTGGACGCTGGACCCCTTCGATCCCGTCGTGAGGGGGTCGCGGCTCTATGGCCGTGGCGTCAGCGACGACAGCGGGCCTCTGATCTCCTCGCTTTTTGCCCTGAAGGCGATACTCAACTCCGGTGAGGAGCCGGAGTACACAGTTTGCCTGGGTTTCCTTGCGGACGAGGAGATG
The DNA here is from genome assembly GCA_017476945.1 of Fretibacterium sp. Classification (GTDB taxonomy): domain Bacteria; phylum Synergistota; class Synergistia; order Synergistales; family Aminobacteriaceae; genus JAFUYV01. The sequence goes on along the minus strand of JAFUYV010000094.1, from coordinate 11,339 downwards.
GGGAGCCACTTTGGACTGGAGCCCCTCATGGAGCGGAACCTCTTCCGCCCGGACGACCTGGTCCTGGCGCCTGACCACGGCAACGACGCGGGGGACTTCATTGAGATCGCAGAGAAGGCTCTGTGGAGGCTGGAGTTCACCGTGCTGGGGAAGCAGTCCCATGCCAGCATGCCCAATGCCGGCCTGAACGCCTGCCGAGTGGCAAACCTCCTCTCCACGGAGGTGGACACGGCCCTGCACAGGGCTTTCCCCGACGAGGACAGGCGCTTCGACCCGCCCGTCTCGACCTTCGAGCCCACACGGCGTTTCGCCAACGTGCCCAACACGAACACCGTCCCGGGGCGCGAGCGGTTTGAGTTCGACTGCCGCGTGCTGCCGTCGGTGTCCCTGGACGCGGCCTTTGACGTGGTGGAAAAGGTGCGGAAGGACGTGGAGGCCCGCACGGGGGCGAAGATCGAGCTGACGGTCCACCGTTCCGACGCGGCCCAGCCCACGGAGGAGGACAGTGATATCGTGCGGCTTCTCGTGGGGTCCATCCGCAGCGTGTTAAAGTTGGAGCCGAAGATGGGCGGCATTGGCGGAGGGACCTTCGCCGCGCTGTTCCGCCGAAAGGGTATCCCGGCGGTTGTGTGGTCCCAGGAGTGTGACGGCGTGGCCCACCAGCCGGATGAGTTCACGGAGATATCCTACCTCGTCAACAACGCCAAGGTCTTCGCGCTCATGATGATGGGCGGGGCGGAATGACGCTTTTCAGGAGGAGCATAGCCTCCTCCTGAATTTTTGTGCCCGCTTCTGATAAAAATTATTTTTAAGAGGAGGTCTTTTGAATGGCACTTTTCGCTCAGGACAAGAACTTGGCTTTGGAGCTGGTCCGTGCGACGGAGGCCGCCGTCATGGCGAGCGGCCGGCAGTTCGGGCTTGGCAACAAGAACGAGGTGGACCGTGCCGCCGTTGAGGCCATGCGCTTCATGCTCCACGGCGTCGCCATGAGGGGCGTCATCGTCATCGGCGAGGGGGAGAAGGATGAGGCCCCGATGCTCTACAACGGCGAGGAGGTCGGCAACGGCGAGGGGCCGGAGCTGGACATCGCGGTGGACCCCATCGACGGAACGCGCCTGATGGCCAACGGGCAGGGCGGCGCCATTGCGGTCATCGCGGCCGCCGAGCGCGGGGCCATGTTCAGCCCGCAGGACCTCTTCTACCTGGACAAGATCGTCACCGGCCCGGAGGCTGCGGACGCTATTGATATCCAGGCCCCCCTCAAGTTTAACGTGAGTATCGTCGCCAAGGCGAAGGGCAAGTCGATCCAGGACACCACGGTCGTCATGCTGGACCGTCCGCGCAACGAGAAGCTCCGCGACGAGGTCCGCAAGCTGGGCGCTCGCGTCCATCTGATCGGGGATGGCGACGTGGCTGGCGCGCTGTCGACCTGCCTGCCGGGGCACGAGTCCGCCGATCTCCTGCTGGGCAGCGGCGGTTCCCCGGAGGCCGTCATCACGGCCTGCGCCATTAAGTGCCTTGGCGGCAACATGCAGTGCCGCCCCCACTTCCGCAGCGAGGAGGACGAGGAGAAGGCCAGGGCCCGTGGCCTGACGCGCGAGACCGTCCTGACCCTTGATGACCTGGTGAAGGGGGACAACGTCTTCTTCGCCGCGACGGGCGGCTCGGACGGGGACCTGCTGAAGGGCGTCCACTATCACGGAAACCACATCCGCACCCAGTCGCTCTGCATGAGGGGCCGGACGGGGACAATCCGCTACATCAACGCGATCCACTCCCATAAGAAGCTCTCCGAGATGGGCTCCAACATCGACTACAATCCTAACGTGCGGGAGATTTAAGTCCTTCACAAATTTTTCACAAGGGCCAAGTATACTGTCCCCGTGATACAGTTGAGGTCACGGGGATTTTATATTAAGCTCAGGGGAAAAGGCTCCCCTGAACCCCCCATGAAGCTCAGGGGGAAGGAACCGCCTGGCCTCACAGAGCGCCCCGCGCTCTGCTCTGGCACAGCCGGCCTGTACAGCGTCGCTCTCCCTTCGGGAGTGCGTAGGCTGGGTGTCTGGCCGAAACCCCGTGGGGAGGGAGAGAGGATGAGAATGTCATCAAATTTAATCGTTCGCGCCGCATGGCTGGTGTGCGCCATCGTGCTGGGCCTGAGCGCGGGACCGGGGGCCGCGGAGGAAAAAGCCCCCGGCCTGTCCCTGGAGGAGTGCCTGACCCTGGCGCTGGAGAACCACCCGACGCTGCGCGGCGCAAAGGGCACGACGCGCGCGGCGGAGGCGGCGCTGGAGCAGGTGAAGGTGAACAACCGTGTGACCGTCGGGGCGGCGGGAGGCGTGGACTACGATGGGGATTACGAGGAGTGGGACGACCGCTATCATTCGGAGAGCGCCCGAATCACGGCGTCAAAGCTGCTTTATGACACGGGCAGGAACCGCCTTCAAAAAGAGATGCAGTCTGAGACACTGAAGGGGACCAGGGAGAACGAGCGCGGCACGCGCGTCAGCGTCGCGGCGAACGCCAAGCGGGCTTACTATGACCTGGTCCTGAAGTTTCTGAACCGCGACGTGGAACAGGAGAAGCTGAACAACTTAGAGGAGCACCTCAAGACGGCCCGCGGGCTCTACGAGGTGGGGAACAGCCCCTTTATCGACGTCACCACGGCCGAGGCGGATGTAGCCAGCGCGCGGACGTCTCTGCTGAAGGCCGAGAGCGACATCCTGGTCTATCAGGAAGCCCTGCGGGTCGCGATGGGGATGGAGGGGGGGGCGGGGGGACGACTTCCCCCTGACGTCAATGCGGAGGCCGGCGGTCCCATCACCCTGGCCCTCTCCACGAAGCTCCTCCTGCCCGGCGCGGAGCCGGAGCTGGAAAACCTTTTAGATACCGCGCTTGAGGACCGGCCCGACTATCGCCAGGCCCTCCACACCGTGCGGGCAAGGGAGCTGGGGATTACCAACGCGGCCCGCACCAGCGCGCCCACGATCACCGGACAGCTTGCCAGCTCCTTTTCCAACCGGGAGGCGTCGTCCTCCTCGGAAAACTACAGTGTGGGGATCACCCTGAACATCCCCATCGTTGACGGCGGGGCGCAGGCCGCTGCGGTGGAGGCCGCCCGCGCGCAATGGGACCAGGCCGCCGCGGAGCGGGACAGGCTGCGCCAGCAGGTCGCCTATGGTGTGAGGAGCGCCGCCCTGTCCCTGACCAGCGCGGTGGACCGGGCCCGCGCGTCCGAGACCAGCGTCCGCTATGCGGAGGAGAACCTGGAGCTGGCCCGGGGGCGCTATGAGGTCGGCGTGGGGGACCCATTGGAGCTCAGTGACGCCGTGTCGTCGCTGGCAAACGCGCGCTTCACATATTATCAGGCGCTTTACGACGCGCAGACCGCGCGGGCAAACCTGGACGAGGCGATGGGGCATCTGCCGCCGGAGTTGACGACGGAATCACAGACGGCAAAACGGGAGGGAATGGACGATGGCAGGCATTAAAAAACTTCTCATTTTGGCTGTTCTTGTGGCCATGGGCTGGGGCGTCTGGTATCTGTTCTTCCGCGTGGAGCCCGTGCGCTACGCGCTCACGACGTCTCCCATTACCCGCGGGGATATCGTCTCCACGGTGACGGCGACGGGGGAGCTGAACGCCATCAACGTCGTTGACGTCGGCACCCAGATTTCCGGGACGATCCAGGAGATCTACGTGGACTACAATTCCGTGGTGAAAAAGGGGCAGCTTTTGGCCCTTGTGGACCCCTCCGTTCTGAGGCTCACGATGGGGGAGGCGGAGGCCAGCCTCGCCGTATACCAGGCGTCCGTCCGAAGCGCCCAGGCGTCGCTGGAGGACGCCGAGCGGCAGTACAAGCGCAACAAGGAGCTGTTCGACCGCAAACTCATCGCCCGCAGCGAGGTGGACACCAGCGAGACGAACGTTTCCGTCCGGCGCGCCGCGCTGCAGGAGGCCCGCGCCCACGTTGAACAGGGCAGGGCAGCCGTCGAGCGGGCGAAGACCAACCTCAATTACACGCGCATAACGTCCCCCATCGATGGCATCGTCACGGACCGCAAGGTGGACGTGGGGCAGACAGTGGCGGCCAGCTACCAGACGCCCACGCTCTTCAGCATCGCGCAGGATCTCACCAAGATGCAGATCGAGACCAAGGTGGACGAGGCGGACATCGGCAGCGTCGCGGAGGGGCAGAACGTCACATTCCGCGTGGACGCCTTCCCGGACGAGAGCTTTGCGGGGAAGGTCGTGCAGGTTCGCATCGCGCCGGAGACAACGGACAGCGTCGTCACCTACACGGTGATCATCAACGTGGACAACCCGAACCTGAAGCTGAAGCCCGGCATGACCGCAAATGTCTCCATCGAGACCGCCCGTTGCGAGAACGCCCTTCGCATCCCCGTGGCCGCGCTTCGGTTCACCCCGCCGGAGGCGCTGCTCCAGACCGTCTCCGTGGATAAGCGCGTCCTTGAGCAGCGGCAGACGCTGCACGAGGGGCTGGTGTGGGTGGGGAACGGCGATAGAATTCGCCGCGCGGTGCCCGTCAGCATTGGCATCTCCGATAACCGCTGGGTACAGCTTACCGGCATCCGGGAGGGCAGCCCCGTCGTCCCCGTCGATGGACGCAAGCCCAGCCGGCCAGCTGGCGGCGATGGGCTCCGTGTCCCCAGGACAACGCTGGAGGAAGGCGATCAACTTGTCATCAACGCGCAGATGGGTGTCGCATCGTCCAGCGGAAGCAGGGGGCTGTTAGGCGTTGGCGGCGCACGCGGCGCGGGCCGCGGCGGGCCAAGGTAGTTTGAGGTAGTGAAGGGGAAGACCATGCCGATCATTGAGGTGAAAGACCTCGTAAAGGTTTACAGGACAGGCGATGTGGAGCTTCATGCCCTGGATGGCGTCTCGTTTACCGTGGAGAAGGGGGAGTTCGTCTGCGTGATGGGGCCGTCGGGCTCTGGCAAATCAACGATGATGAATATTTTGGGCTGCCTTGACGTGGCGACCTCCGGGACCTACGCCCTGGACGGCATCGACGTCAAAGAGCAGAACAAGGCGGAGCTCGCCGACGTGCGGAATCAGAAGCTGGGCTTCGTCTTCCAGGGGTTCAACCTCCTGCCTCGTGTGGACGCCATCGAGAATGTCGAGCTGCCCCTGCTCTATCGAGGCGTCCCCGGCTCGCAGAGGCACAAAGCGGCTGTTGAGGCGCTGGAGCGCGTGGGCTTGGGCCAGAGGCTGCATCACCGTCCTGCCCAGATGAGTGGTGGCCAGCAGCAGCGCGTGGCCATCGCGAGGGCTATCGTGGGGCGCGCTCCCATCATCCTGGCGGACGAGCCCACGGGCAACCTCGACACCAAGACTACCGTCGAGATCATGAACATCTTTACCGGGCTGCACAAGGAGGGCATCACGATCATCCTCGTCACCCACGAGCCGGACATCGCCACATGGAGCCAGCGTGTGCTCCGCTTCCGGGATGGGCGCCTCATCGCGGACGAGCCCGCCCCTAAAGGACGGCAGGAGGACAACGAAGTCAAACCCGAAGACTAAAAGGAGAGCCCGCCTTTCGGTGGGCTCTCCGAATTGAATCGCTCGCGGCGCGAGCCTTTTTGATTGAAGTTCAGGAAAAGTCCTCCCTGAAACCCCTAAATTTCTGAAATGGCGGAGACGTAGAGATTCGAACTCTAGGAACGGCAAGCCGCTCAGTTGATTTCGAGTCAACCGCCTTCGACCACTCGGCCACGTCTCCAACGATTTTTTATTATATCGAAGTTCGGGAGGTTGTCAAATCACCCTGCACTTTTCAACTGAGGGCAGCACAATCTCAAGCCTCAAGCAGGGTTCGCGCGTGCTGCTGCGCCTCCTCCAAGTCGGGGGAGCCCGACAACATCCGCGCGATCTCGCGCACTCGTTCCTCACCCTCGATGAGGCGGACCTGGGACTCGCCGCCGGAGCGCTGGATGAGGATATGGGCATCGCCCAGGGCGGCAATCGAGGCCTCGTGCGTTACCAGCAGGACCTGACAACGGCGGGAGAGCTCCTTGAGCTTCAGGCCGGAGAGGACGGCGGCCCTCCCGCCCAGCCCGGCCTCCACCTCGTCGAAGACCAGCGTGGGAGGCAGCCACTCGTCGGAGAGGGAGAGCTGGAGGGCCAGAAGCAGCCGGCTCAGCTCCCCCCCGGAGGCGATCTTATCCACGCGCCCGGCTCGCTGTCCTGAGCGCAGGGTGAACTCCACCTCATCCGCACCGCCCCGGCGGAGCTTATCCAGCTCCTTGAAGCGCACCTCGAAGGCGGCGCCGCCCATCGCCAAATCATCCAGGAGAGCGTTGACCCGTCCCTCCAGCGCGGCGGCGGCCTTTTGACGGCCATGGCGCAGCTCCATCGCCAGAGCGTTGGCTCTCTTCTTCAACTCCCGGGACTCCCTCGACAACTTCTCAAGCCGGGGATAGCTTTTCTCCAGCCATTCCAGATTTTCGGAGGCGTCGCGGCAGTAGGCCAGCAAGCCATCCTCGTCCCCGGCGCCGGAGAGCCGCTTGAGGCGGCGCAAGGCCCCAAGGCGGGCCTCAAGACGCTCCTGCTCCTGAAGGTCAGCCTCCTTGCCCTCCAGGGCTGAACCTGCCGTCTCCGCCGTCTCCTCAAGGAGCTGGAGCCCCTCGCTCACAGCATGCTGCGCGTCGCGGCGCCGTTCGTCAGGGAGGAGCTCCAACAGGGACTCGAACGCTCCCCGCACACAGCTCAGCAGCCCCTGCTCGGAGAGACCGCCGGAGAGCCGGTCAAGGTTCATATGCGCCCTCTCCCGCTGGACGATGCGGCGGCTGAGGGCCGAAAGCTCCCCCTCGAGGCGGGCTTCCAGCCCCGGCTCCGGGGCAACGCGCCGGACAAGACCCAGGACCTCGTTCGCGTTGGCGTAACGCCTCTCAACCTCCGCCCGGCGGCCCGCCATGGATCTCAGCTCCCGGTCGCAGGCCTGGGCCCGCTCAAAGGCACGGCGCAGTTCCACGGCGACCTCATGGACAGCGGCCGGCATGCAGGAGTCGATCATCGCGAGCTGACGCCCTTCGTCCAGAAGCTCCATCTGAGCGAACTGGCTCTGGATATGGATAAGACGCCCCGTGGCCAGGGAGTAAGTCGCAAGGGGGATCTGCATCCCCTGAAGGGAGGCTCGGGAGCGGTTCTCCCGGAGGATGCGCCGGGCAAGCAGGTTCCCCTCTCCATCGGGCTGAAGCGCGCCGTCGAGCCCCTCAAAATAAACCCCGCCGGAAAACGTCTGGCTGGGGCCGGTGAGAAAGCGCGCCTCGGCCCCTCCTTCCTCCTCTCCGGCCCGGAGGAGCTGGGCCACGCCCCTCTTGCCTGCCACAAGCTCCAGTGCGCGGACAACACTGCTCTTGCCCGAGCCGCTCTCGCCGGTGATGACGGTGAGACCGGGGCCGAAGGAGAGCTCCGCGCGGCGGATGCCCCCCACGTTCCAGAGGGTGAGAGTGTTGAGCATGGGCTCACTCCTGTCCCGTGCTCTGCCCCCACCCCAGCTTCTCGCGGACGAGGTCGAGGAAGTTGCGGCCGGGCAGCACGACGGTCTGAAGGACCTTGTCCTGAGACAGCTCCACGTCAATCCTGTCGCCAGGGAAGACCTCATAGGCCAACTGTCCATCCTGCGTGAGGGTGATGTCACGGGAGCTGTCCCGTGGGATGAGGGAGATGCGGTCGGTGGCCGCTGCCATCAGCGGACGGGAGTAGAGCGTGTGGGCGCACAGCGGCGCCAGCAACATGCTGTCCAGGTGAGGGGGAATGATGGGGCCTCCTGCGGAGAGCGCGTAGGCGGTGGAGCCCGTCGGGGAGGAGACGATCACACCGTCGGCCGGGAGCACGCCGAAGAACCGCCCGTCAAAGCGCACCTCAATGCGGAGCAGGCGAGCGATCGCGTTCTTGCTGAGCACGATATCGTTGAGCGCGTAGAGGGTGTGTAGGGGGGAGCCATCCCGGTACAGCACGCAGCGCAGAAGCCGCCGCTTCAGGACATCAAAGCGATCGTCCAGGATGTCCCTCAGGTTTTGCTCCGCCTCCTCGGGATGGCTGGAGGCGAGGAAGCCCAGATGCCCCATGTTAATTCCATGAAGGATAATCCCGGCGTCGAGGACGTAGCGCGCGGCGCGCAGGAAGGTCCCATCACCGCCGACGACGACGGCCAGCTTGACGGTCCTCAGCCATTCCTCATCGCTCAATCCCGCCGTGGTGAGCGCGGATGCTTCCTGATAGGGCAGCAGAAAGGGGCAGCCGTTGTCCAGCCCCCATTGCAGCAGGTGACGCGCCATCTCCACGGCCTCCGGCTTGCGAAGGTTGACGATCATTCCCAGGTCCTTCATCGCAGCCTTCCCTTCCCGATAATGTCCTCGCTGGTGGACTCAATAAGAGCCCTGATGCCATCCCCGGCCCTGGACTCCATACAGGGCTCATAGACGCGGCAACAGGCCCGGCCGGCGCGCTTTGCGCAGTAGAGGGCCCGGTCGCTCTCGTGGATAAGCCGGTCAATGGACTTCGCTGAGGCGGGGTCCGTCTGCGCGATCCCCGCGCTGATGGTGAGCCGCCGCATGGTCCGGGCCTCCCAGTAGTAGTCCATCAGGCGGGTAAGGAAAGCATTGACCCGGGCCTCGATGTTCCCGATGCCCCTCTTCCCCAGCAGCACCGCCATAAACTCATCGCCGCCCATCCGGGCGATGAATCCGTCGGAAAATTCCTGCTGCATCAGCTCGGCCGTCACCACGAGGGCCTCGTCCCCCGCCTGATGCCCGTAGGTGTCGTTGAGCTCCTTGAAGTGGTCCAGGTCGAAGTAGACGCACGTGATGTGCTTCTCCTCCTTGTTCTGCTCGATGTAGTCCTGGAGATACCACCGCGTGGCCAGGCCGGTCAGACAGTCCTGCCGGGCCATCTCCAGGATCTGCTGCTCGTACTCTCGCTCCAGCGTCACATCATGCGCCACGCCGACGGTCCCGATCATCGTGCCGTCCTCGTCAAAGATAGGCGTCTTGTACGTCCTGAGCTGACGCAGGCCATCCGGGCTTTTTACCTGCTCGTCGAACACGCACGTCTTCCCCGCGCGCTGCACCTCCAGATCCGTCTCAAGGCAGACGTACTCGCCTTTGTCGTATTCCTCTTTCGACAGCCCCCAGATGTAATAGTGCCCACGTCCCTGGATGTCCTCCTTCGTCTTGCCCACAATGCCGCAGAAGGCGTCGTTCACCTTTAGGTGCGCCCCCTTCGTATCCTTGAACCAGATGAGGTCGGGCAGGGGATCGATAGCATTGTCCAGCCAGGTCCTGCAGAGCCAGAAGTCCTTTTCGTCCTTCAACTGCTTTTGCAGGCGCCGGAAGTAGAAGTTCAGGGAGGCGGGGGCCAGCGGTGTCAGCCAGATATCGTACAAAGCGGACAGGGGCCCCTCTGTCAAGCTGGCTGTCTCCCGAGTGCAGAGGATGAGCTTCACCCGCCGCGAGGGCTCGAGGTCCGCCAGGAAGCGTTCAATGCCAGGCATCCCCAAGGACTCGCCAAGGATGAGGACACGGTCCCCTTTCGTTGAAGCGGCCCTGCTCAGGGCTTCGATGGAGTCAAACGCCTGAAAGGTATGGGTGAAACGTTCCAGCGGCGGAACCGCCTTCATCTGTTCCAGCGTGAGGACGTCCAGCCCTGCCGTTTGAATTGTGAGCTCACAGGAATACACCGCCTGCCTCCTCCTCAGGGGCTTTGCGCCCCACGATTTAACTTTACGCCATTATAACGCAAATTTGCTCCGCCTGACCTCCGATAATCCTCTATAATGGTATCGCCCTTGCCGGGGACGGCGAAGGGCGGAGGATTTTGAGACTTGGCGCCTTGTTCAACATTCAACGGAGGGGAACCTGAGATGAAGAATAAAAACGTTTGTGGCCGGACGCCTGGGGCGTTCCTTCTGGTGCTGGCGTTCCTCTTTTGTGGGACGGCGGCTCGCGGTGCCTCGACGAGCCATAGCTGGCTTTGGCATGCCCTGGTGGTCCCTCCCCAGGGCGGCTGGGGGACGGAGGCCGGGGAGGCTATTTCCACCGCGCTGGAGTGGCATGAGGCGGAAATAGCGGAGAGCGGTTCCGGCACGGGGGGGCATGACGTGCAGTTTATCCTTCTGCCCGCCCTGGATGAGGATTCCGTCCTCGATTTTCCCCTGCCCATTGACGGCAAGACCGTCGCGGTGCTGAGCTTCGCCGCGCCGGAGGTGGACCGCGCCCTGGTCACTCGCCTGGAGGGGACCGATGTGCCGCTCCTCCTGGCTGGCGGCGAGGAGGTCCTCTTCGACCAGGGGATGGGGCCGGCCTGGAATGTCTTTGCCTTGGACCTGTACCGGGACTACCGCTGCGCGGCCTTCACCCTCCACGCCACGAGGACCGTCAGCCCGGAGGCCCATCTTGCGCTGGCCGCGAGCCGCTTCACCGTCCACCAGGAGCGGGAGGCGAAAATCATCTACGCCCTTCTGGATGAGGCAGGATTTATGCCGATGCCCTTCTGGGTGGACGCCTCAGCGCGGAATACGTTCCACATGCTTTCTCAGGAGATCGAGAGCGCGGCGGACGGAGTGGTGATCGCCTTCCTGGGCAGCATGGGGGCCAGGGAGATGTGGCGCAGCTTCATGCGCGTGCGCTCGGCCTGGAGGCTCTGGAACTGCGCCCCCCCTGAAGAGACATACCTCTCATTCCGGGGGATGGTTTTCGCGGATCAAAACCTATTCCTCCAGGAGCGAGGGGGGTTCTCCGGGCTCAAGCACCGGCTGTGGTCAACCCGCGCCCTGCAGGTCGCGGACACCGTCTCTGCCGGGAGGGCGGATGCCCTGGCGGAGTGGCTGAAGCGCGGGATCGACTCCCTGCCCCTGCCCATCAATGTGCTGGACCGGCCTGCGCTGCTCCGGGCCCTTGAGTCCGTCCACGGCGTCCCCTTTGGCGGCCAGGTGTTGGACATTGCTCCCGAGACCCACCGCCCGCGCGCGCGTCAGGTCTACATCGCCGAGGTGCGTAACGGCAGCTACGCCCTGCTGGACTCCCTTTCAGTTGCGGGGCTGCCCTATGTGCCTGCGTACTGAACCTGATTGGGCTCAATTCTTCTCCCCGATGTGCTACAATGTATCCGCGCGGAGGTGGCGAAATGGCAGACGCGCCAGACTTAGGATCTGGTGCTTTCGGGCGTAGGGGTTCAAGTCCCCTCCTCCGCACCACATTTAAAGATATGATGCCGGGCGTCATCGCCCCTCCTCCCGCCCTGCCTTTCTCATGATACAATTAAGCGGTCAGGGCAAGTCAGTTTCGCTGAAGGGGGCGAGGGGTTGGCTGTTT
>JAFUYV010000093.1 GCA_017476945.1 Fretibacterium sp. | reverse complement strand
GGTGATGATCATGGACATGAAGGTCGCAGAGAGGTAGGTCGGCTGCTGAGTGAGCAGCAGGGGCCCGAGCTGGACGCCCTTGAGCGTCAGCGCGGACATCATGACCGCCGCGGCGTTGCCGCCCGGGATGCCCAGGGACAGCAGCGGGACCATGGCACCGCCGGTTGCGGCGTTGTTGGAAGCCTCGGAGGCCGCGATGCCGTCGATGATGCCGGTGCCGAACTTCTCCGGGTACTTGGAGAGCTTGGTCTCCATCGTATAGCACATGAAGCTGGCGATGGTCGCGCCCGCGCCGGGCAGGATGCCGACGACCGTGCCCACGACGGAGCAGCGGATCAGCGTCCACTTGATGGAGAGGATCTCGGCCAGGGAGGGCATCTTGGTGTTGACCGCGCCGCCGCCCACGCCGTCTTCAGCCGTCATGCGGTGCTTCTTCGGATTGGTCTGGTTGAAGACCTCCGTGATGGCGAACAGACCGATGAGGACCGGGATCATCTCGACGCCCGCGAACAGCTGTTTGGAGCCGAAGGTGAGGCGCTGCACGGCGTACATCTTGTCCTGGCCGATGCAGGCGAGGAGCAGGCCGATGAGGCCGGAGATGATGCAGGTGAGGATGTGGTCGCTGTCCAGGCAGGTGAGGATGGACAGGCCCAGGAAGGTCACGGCGAACAGGTCGCTGGGGCCGAACTGGAGGGCCGCCGCCGTCAGCGGCTGGGACAGCAGGAACATCGCGATGGCGGAAACCAGGCCGCCTAATGCGGAAGCCAGCAGGGCGACGCCCTGGGCCTGGCCCGCCTCGCCGCGCTGCGCCATGGGATAGCCGTCAAACGTCGTAGGCGCGGAAGACGGCACGCCCGGGATCTTGAAGAGGATGGCCGTGATGGAGCCGCCCGTGATGGACGAGCAGTAGACCGCCACGAGGAACACGATGGCCGGCACGGGCTCCATGCTGTAGGTGAAGGGCAGGCCCAGGGCCACGGCCATAGTGGCGCTGACGCCGGGGAGCGCCCCAAAGATGGTCCCCACCACGATGGCGAAGAGCACCATCAGGAGCGTGTAGGGGTTGGCCAGGACGCTGAAACCGCTGACTAACAATTCCCAGGTAGACATTACTTCGCACCCCCTGACTGTTCAGACGCCGTGTCCGCAGGGGCCGGGGCGGACGAGGGCATGATCTTGCCCTTCACGTCCGAGACGGCCTGCTCCACCTTCAGGGCGAACTCGCGCATTTCAGGGATCGTGCCGCGCGGCAGGTTTACCGAAAGCAAAACGCTGAACACCACGTAGAGCAGCAGGGTGATCAGCACGGACATAACGGCAAGGCGGATGGGACGGCGGTTCCCCAGCAGCAGGCCATAGAGGAACAGCACCAGGACACAGGTCGCCATATAGCCCAATGGCTCAATGACGAGGCTGGCGGCCACCACGAGGACGACGCCCAGGAAGAGCTTGTTCGTCAGGAAGCTCCCCACGCCGCCGAAGAAGGCGCCGAGGGAGAATTCGGGATTGCCCCTGTTTTTGCGGACGATCCTGAGGATATTGAACGCCACGCAGACCAGCAGCAGGATGATGATGACCTTTGGCCACACGTCGGGCTGGAGATTGTAGGGGTTGCGGGCCACGCGGGTGGGCACGGGGGCCTCCAGCACGTTGAAACAGTAGGTGTAGAGCAGCCCCAGCCAGAGGAGCACGTTGCATATCAGCTCAAACACGGATCCATGACCTCCTTACAAAAGAAAGGGGGGCCATAGCAAGCCCCCCATAAAGAATGCAGCGCAGTTTTTATTTGTAGTAGTCCTTCTTCAGGACGCCCTCGGCCTTCAGGTAGTCGCTGAGGGCCTTGTAGTCGCTCTCGCAGTCCTTCGCGTACTCCGCGGGGCCCGCGAAGCCGGGGCGCTCGTCATAGCAGCCCTGGACGAGGAAGTCCTGCCACGTCTTGTCGCGGGTGGCCTTCTCCACGGCGGCGACCAGGGCGTCGATAGCCTCCTGAGGCGTGCCCTTCTTGGCGAAGATGCCGCGCGCGGGGCCAAGCACGGAGTTGATGCCCAGCTCGACGGAACACTCCACGTCCGGGTAGCGCTTCATGCGCTTCTCGCACAGGGCCAGCAGGGGCACGATGTCGCCCGCGGCGATCAGTCCCTCGATCTCGTCGGTGCCGGTGATCATCATGTCGATGTGCCCGCCGACCAGCGCGGAGTTCATCTCGGAGCCGGAGGGGTAGGACACGTCGAGGACGTCGAGACCCTCCAGTGCCTGGTTCATGGAGGCGCCGTCAAGACCCGTGCTCGTCAGCATCCCGACGCTGACCTCAAACGGATGCTCCTTGGCGTACGTGACCAAGCCGGAGAAGGCGGTGTAGCCCTTCTTCTCCATCGCGGCCTTGGAGCCGGCGATGATGTTGATGGCGTGGACCAGGCGCGCCACGGGGATGAACTCGTCCTTGAAGTTCATGGACGTGGTGCCCTGCATATCCTGCATGAACAGGCTCTGCGTGCCCAGCATGAAGGTGTAGCCGTCGGCCGGCTGCTTGTAGGTGTACTCAACGCCATTGACGCCGTTGCCGCCGGTCACGTTCGCGATCTCAACCTCCTGGCCGAGGATGCCCTTCAGCAGGTTGGCCATCGGGCGAATCGTGCTGTCCGCGCCGCCGCCGACGCCCCAGGGGCAGACGATGGTGACCTTGCGCTCGAACTTCCACTCGGCCGAGGCGGCCGCCGCGCCCACGACGGCCAGCGCCACCGCAAGCAGCAAACACACAAACTTCTTCACGAAAACGACCTCCAATTCTTAGATATAAACTTGAGGGGACTCCCCCTCGAACTAAGGGATGACGGCTTTAACGCCGCTTGATATATTCTACCATACCTATTTTGTTTTCAATATCCGGCACGCTGAACAGCTTCAGACGCCCAAACGGACCGGCGGCGGGCTTCCTCTAGAAGGGAAACAACTTCATTCTTCGCGTTTCCCATCCTTCAAAGCCCCAAACAAAACACGAAAATAATCCCGCCTTCCATAGAGAACGCGGTCTATGTAAATGTCCCGCTCCTCAACCCGATAAAAGACCATATATTTTCCAACCACGATAAAACGGTAAGGATTTGCAATCCCCGTGATTGAAGCAAGGGGCGCCCCCGAACGCGGAAACTCCCCCAGATTTTCGACGGCATCCAAAATTTTGTTGGTTATCCTTAAGGCCGCTTCAGAATTGGCAAATTCCAGCGAGATGTAGTCCTGAATACCTGCCAAGTCCTGCATTGCCTCTGGAGAATAGTGGGTGCTATACCCGCTCATGAAGGC
>JAFUYV010000092.1 GCA_017476945.1 Fretibacterium sp. | reverse complement strand
GCCGAGGAGCATGTCCAGGTCGTCGTCGCACAGCGTGACGCCCGCAACCTCGCCAGGGTAATGGGCGAGCTTGGCACGGCAGATGGGCTCGAACATGTCCTTAACGCGGCCGGAGTAGACCTCGGCCCCAGTGATGACGACCCCGACCTTGAGCGGCCGGTAAGGAAATAGGTCCAGAAGCCTCTCCCCCGCGCACAGCCTCTCCGCCTCGACAATTTGAGATTCCTGCGTCACGAGTGGCACAATGCGCATGGAGGCGAGCCGCATCCCAGGGCTGACCGGATAGTGGTCCGGCAGGGTCGAGACCGTGATGTCGCCGATGTGGTTCAGCCGGGAGAGCAGGGGCACGTTCACGCGGAATAGGCCATCGGTGTCGGAGATAATCAGAATCTTGCCCTCCGACGGGCCCTCCCGGTGCGTGCCGTCCAGGGGCATCAGGGCGGCGAGGCGCAGGGCGGCATCCTCCTCGTGGATCTCGCCGGTGTTCTCCTCCCAGACGAACACGTGCTGCTTGCCGATGTTCAGCATGTGCGGGATGTCCTCGCGGGTGATCACGTGACCGCGCCGGAAGGCCGGCCCCTTAAACCCCTCCCGCATCTCTGTCAGGTCATGACACAGGGTCATGCCGACGGCGTCCTCCACACGTACCTTTTTCATGATGGGTTTCGCTCCTTAATCTAATCCGTGAGCTGAAGAAGCGCCTGAGGCGGCAGGGAGACCGTCACGACCTCCGCCCGCAGCCCCTCCCAGGTCTCCTTCGTCAGCTCCCAGCCGATGGGCGTGTTCTCCCCGGCCGCCTCCAGAGGCCGCAGCATCACAGTGAAGGAGAACGAGTTCTCGATAACCTCCACCACGCGGCAGACAAAGGCGTTCTCACCGGAGTCCCCCGGCCGAACCTCGTGCATGCGGATTCCCACGAAATGGACGTCGTCCCGTTCAGGGCCCGGCAGCGACAGCTCCACGCCCCAATCCTCCGCAAGGGCGCGTCCCCCGGGCAGCCGGCGGATCGAGGAGATGTTCTTACACCCCGTCAGGACGGCCGCGGCTCGGGTCCCCGGGGCGCGAAAGACCTTGTGCCTGTCGCCGATGACGTCGATCTCCCCGTCCTGCACAACGGCGATGCGGTCCGCCATGCGAAAGACCTCGTCCCGGTCGTGGCTCACCAGCAGCACCGGACCGTCGAACGCCCCCGTCACCCGCCGCACCTCCTGCTCCATGCGAAACCGCAGGTGGCTGTCTAGGGCGGAGAAGGGCTCGTCCAGCATCAGAAGACGCGGGGCGGAGATGAGCATTCGGGCCAGGGCCACGCGCTGCTGCTGTCCGCCAGAGAGCTGGTCGGGGTAATGTCCCCTCAGCTCCCCAAGCCCAAAGAGACCCAGCATCCCCTTCACCTTCTCGCGGCGTTCGGCCCTGGGCGTCCTGCGAGCGCCGGCCAGGAGGTTCTGCTCCACCGTCATCTGGGGGAAGAGCGCGTAGTTCTGGAACATGAGGCCGCAGCGCCTCTCCTGCGGCGGCAGGTCGATGTGCCGCTCCGAGTCGAACAGCGTCACCCCATCCAGGACGATCCTTCCCTGGTCTGGCCGGATGATCCCCGCGATGCAGCGGAGCGTCATGCTCTTGCCGCACCCGGAGGCCCCCAGCAGCGCCAGCGTCCCCCGGCCGGCCTCGAAGGCCACCTTTAGACAAAAGTCCCCAAAGGACTTCTCAATGTCTACGAGTAGCGGCATTTTTGCCCTTCCCGTTCCGGTTCTTCTGCTCCAGCATGTTTACGGCCAGGAGCACCACGAAGGAGATCGCCATGTTCACCAGCACCCACTTGAACGCCAGGGCGTCGTCGTTGGTCCGCCAGAGCTGGTAGACGGTGGTGGAGATCGTGGCAGTCCGCCCCGGGGTGTAGCCAGCGATCATGCTGGTGGCGCCGTACTCCCCCAACGCCCGCGCGAAGGCCAGCACCGTGCCCGCCAGGATGCCGGGACGGCAGTAGGGTATGCGGACGCGCCAGAAGATGTATGTGTCGCTAAGCCCCAGCGTCTTCGCGGACCAGGCCAGCGTCTCGTCGAAGGCCTCGAACGCCCCCCGGGCTGTGCGGTACATGAGCGGGAAGATGACCACCGTCGTGGCGAAGATGGCGGACCACCAGGTCATGGTCAGGCGGAGCCCGAAGGCCGAGAAGAACCAAGCGCCCAGCACCCGCCGCGGCCCCAGCACCCGCAGCAGCAGGTAGCCGACCACCGTCGGCGGCAGGACCAGCGGCAGGGTCAGGACCACGTCCAGCACACCCTTGATCCACCGTGGGGCTCTGGCGATGTAATAAGCGGCACCAATTCCCACGAAGAAGATGATGAGGGTACTGATGCCGGCTATGCGCAGCGAATTATAAAGAGGATAAAGGTCCAAGACGTCCCGATTTGGGCCAGCCTGTCCGCCGGCCTATTTGTGCATCGGCGAGAAGCCCACGGACCTGAAGACCTCGTCGGCCTCCGGGCTGGTCAGGTAGTTCAGGAAGCTCCGGGCCCTCAGCTCACTTTTGCTGTTCTTCAGCACGGCCGCGGGGTAGATGACCTGGCCGCACATCTCCTTCGTCGCGGTGTCCACAACCTTTAGCTTCGCGGAGTAGGCGTCGGTGGCGTAGATGATGCCACAGTCCACGGCGGCCTCGGAGACCTGGGTCGTGACCTCCTTCACGTTGGAGCCGTAGGTCAGCACGCCGGCCTTCGCCAGCCCCTCCTCCGACAGGCCGTAGTGCGCCAGGATCTTCTGCGTGTACTGGCCTACCGGCACGTCCGCGTTGCCCATCGCCAGGAGGACCGTCCCGGACTTCAGGCGGGCCGCGAGGTCGTCGTAGGAAGCGATGCCCTTTGGGTTACCGTCCGGCACGGCCAGGGCCACCTTGTTCTCAAGGAGGTTGATGCGCGTCTCCGGAATGATGAGGTCCAACCGATCCTTGTTCACGGACGGGTCCGCGGTGATGTCGATCTGGTTCATCTGCCTGGGCGCGGCGGAGATGAAGACGTCGCAGGGCGCGCCCTCCTGAATCTGCGTCTTCAGCGTCCCGGAGGAGTCGAAGTTGTAGATGATGTTCACGCCGGGGTGTTTTGTCTCGTAGCTCGCCTTGAGCTGCGTCAGAGTCTCGGTCATGGAGGCTGCTGCGAAGACGATCAAGTCGCTCTTCGGAGCGGCAAAGGCCATGCCACAGAACACCGAGGCCGCCATGAAAGACGCGCACGCTGTTTTGAAAACCCTGTTCATCTGTCACAATCCTTTCAAAACAGATTGCTTTATCATAGCGTAATTTATCACAGAACCCCAGAACGGACAAGTTGGCCAGGCTACACCGCCGGTCGGAGCGCGTTCTTTGAGAGAATCTTTGAGATATAATTTGAGGGCTTGCTGATGTAGGTTTCGTTGAAGTTTGATTGGAGGAAAAGTTCATGGAAAACTCATACGGTGCGGGCTCTGAGAATGACGCGATGACTCGGCATGTATCGCCCCTGGGCGCCTGGGCTCTGGCGTTCGGGTGCACCGTCGGCTGGGGCGCTTTCATTATGCCGGGGACCACCTTTCTGCCGACGGCTGGGCCCCTGGGGACGATCATCGGTATGTCGGCTGGCATGGCGCTCATGCTGCTCATCGCCTTCAACTACCATTATATGATGAACCGCTGCGGCGGGAGCGGAGGTGCCTTCACCTATACCCTGAAGACGCTCGGCCACGACCACGGGTTCCTGTGCGGATGGTTTCTCATCCTGACCTATATCGCAATCCTGTGGGCCAACGCCACCGCCCTCGTCCTGATAGCGAGGAACCTGGCGGATGGCCCGCTGAGAGGGCTGTTGCAGGCGGGGTTTCACTACCGCGTGGCGGGATACGACATCTATCTCGGCGAGGCGGCGGTCTCCACTGGCGCGATTGTGCTGTTCGGCCTCGTCTGCGCCCGGAACAAGACAATCGCTGGCGCGATCCAGACGATGATGGCTGTCCTGCTGTTCGCCGGCATCGTCCTCTGTCTTGGCGCGGCCATCTTTCGGACGGGTGGCCAGGAGTTCAATCAGCCCGGCTTCCCCCCCGGCCCCAGTCCGTCCGTTCAGATTCTTCAGATCGCGGCGCTTGTGCCCTGGGCGTTTGTGGGCTTTGAGTCCGTGTCACACTCCACGGGGGAGTTCCGCTTCTCCGTCCGAAGGTCCTTCACCGTCATGGCCCTGGCCATCGTGGCGGGAGGGCTCGCCTACATCCTCCTGACGTGCCTCGCTGCCTCCATGCAGCCGGAGGGGTATGGGAGCTGGGTGGACTACATCGGGAACCTGCGACGGATGGACGGCCTGAAGGCGCTCCCCGTCTTCTTCGTGACAAGCGAGACGATGGGGCGGGCGGGCCTCGCGCTCCTGGCCGTTACGCTGCTGGCGGCGGTCGTCACCGGCATCGTGGGCAACTATATCTCCGCCTCCCGGCTGATCTACGCTATGGCGGGAGAGGGGATTCTCCCCAGGGGGCTGCACGTCCTGGGACGCCGGAACACCCCAGAGAGGGCCATCCTGTTCATCATGGCGGTCTCCGTCTTCATCCCCTTCCTGGGCAGAACGGCGGTGGGCTGGATCGTCGATGTCACGTCCGTGGGGGCGACCGTCGCCTACGGCTACACCTCGGCAGCCGTGTTTCGCCTGGCTGGGGCGGAGGGCAACCGCCGCGCCCAAGCCCTGGGGGCTCTGGGGGGCTTCGTGTCCATGGGTTTCTTTCTGCTGGCGATCGTGC
>JAFUYV010000091.1 GCA_017476945.1 Fretibacterium sp. | reverse complement strand
GCCCGTTGTATGGGGAGCCGAAGGGGCAAGGGCCGGTAAAATTGTCGTCTGCCGGCAAGAAACTCTCAGGCAAAAGAACCGCGTCTGGACAGGACTCTGGAGCCCAATAAGCTATGTTATGGTATGAGGCAACAGAGGGGATGGTCCGGAGGGTTGGCAATGCGTGAAACTACTCTCATTACCAATAATGAGGAGCTGTGCCGCGGTGTCCGCAGAGGGCGCTTTGTGGAGGGCTCTTCTTTGGATGTCCTCATCACCGTCCGTGACCTCATTCACCGGGGCAGTGTGCTTTTGACCCATCCTTTGTGCGGCAACCTGAGGCCGTATCAACAGCCTTTTCGTTCTGTTTTGCTGGAAGAGCGTCCGGGGGCCCTTGTGGACCTGGATTCTTTGTCCCTCATTGAGGAGGCCGTCGCCGTCTATAAGGCGTGCGAGGACCGCCTGCTCATCCAAGGGGACTTGGATGGGGACACCCGCGCGGATTACGCCTTCATCGACGCTGAGTTGATGAGGGAAAGCCTTGAGCAGTATGGACAGCTTCGCCGAGAGGCGGGGCTGCGTCCTGCTTCATTAAAAACGCTGGACTGAAAGGAGGTGAAGGACATGGCCATAACGGAGATCACGAAGGAGAACTGCGACGCTGAGTTCAAGGAGAGCCCCACCCTCGCAGTGCTGGATTTCTGGGGCCCGAAATGCGGCCCCTGCATGGCGCTGATGCCGAAGTATCACGAGCTGGCGGACAATCCCAAGTATGAGGGCAAGGTGAAGTTCTGCTCTGTGGATACGTCCAAGAACCGCCGCGTTGCCATCACCTTCCGGGTGATGTCCCAGCCGACGTTCCTGTTCTGGAAGGACGGGGCGGAGGTGGCGCGCCTGGGCGGCGATGACCTCACGATTGAGGCGATCACGGCGAAGGTGGACGAGCTGTGCGCGTAGCGCGGCTCAGGGGTTAGCCAGGAGGGGGCTGCGCCCCTTAATCAAGGGGTCAGTCCCCCCCTTAGGAAAGGAGGATTTGCTTTGAAGTTAGAGCTCCACAGGCTTTTGGTGAAGGCGCTGAAGTTCGGCGACAAGACCGGCTTTGCCAATGGCACGCTGACGGTCAACAAGGCGGAGCTTCTTGAGCTCATCGCGGAGGACCCGCTGCTGGGCAGGAACCTTGACGTGGATCTGGCCATCCCGGGCGACAAGACCCGCGTGATGCCGGTGAAGGACGTCATCGAGCCCCGCTGGAAGATCGAGGGCAAGGGACAGGTGTTCCCCGGTATGCTGAGCGACGTCGAGACCGTGGGCGAGGGCAAGACGCTGGTGCTCACAGGCGCGGCGGTCCTCACGGCGGGCAAGCTGGTGCGCTTTCAGGAGGGCATCATCGATATGTCCGGCCCCGGCGCGGACTACACCCCGTACTCCAAAACCTGCAATGTGGTGCTGGTGCTGGAGCCGTCCGACCCCAACATGGACAAGCACGATTACGAGAAGGCCTGCCGCATGGCGGGGCTGAAGACCGCGGCGTACCTGGCCAAGGCCTGCGCGGACGTGAAGGCCGATAAGGTCGAGGTCTACGAGCACGCCAACCTCCGCGACGCCATGAACGCGCTGCCGGAGCTGCCCAAGGTCGGCTATCTCTACATGCTTCAGACCCAGGGCCTGCTGCACGACACGTACCTCTACGGCGTGGACGTCAAGAAAATCCTGCCCACGCTGCTCTCCCCGCTTGAGGTTATGGACGGGGCCATCACGTCGGGCAACTGCGTCTCCGCGTGCGACAAGAACAACACCTACGCGCACCTGAACAACCCCGTAATTGCGGATATGCTGAGGCGCCACGGCAAGGACTTCAACTTCGTCACCTGCATCGTGACGAACGAGAACGTCACGCTGGCCGACAAGCGCCGCAGCTCCACCTACGCCACCAAGCTGGCCGCCATGCTGGGACTGGACGGCGTGGTCATCACGGAGGAGGGTTTCGGCAACCCGGACGCCGACCTCATCATGAACTGCTGGAAGTGCGAGCGTCAAGGCATCAAGACCGCCCTGCTGACGGATGAGTACGCCGGCCAGGACGGCGCGAGCCAGTCCCTTGCCGACTCCTGCCCCGAGGGCAACGCCTGCGTCACGGCGGGCAACGCCAACGAGGTCATCGTCCTGCCTCCGATGGACAAGGTCATCGGCTATGCCGAGGAGGCCAACGTCATTGCGGGCGGCTGGAACGGTTCTCTGGCGGCCGACGGCAGCATCACGGTTGAGCTTCAGGCCATCACCGGCGCCACCAGCGAGCTGGGCTATACGAAGCTTGGCGCGTACACGATCTAAGGGTTAAGTTTCAGGAAGGGAGCGTTAGCATGTTTGCAGCCAGGCATTGCGCCTGAACCCCGCACGGGCGGCAGGTCCGCTCAACAGAGTCCCGTTGGGGCTCCTCATTGATGTCTTTGATCCTGTCCTGTGTGCCGGGTCTGGTTTCGCAGTCTGGGGGCAGTGGCCGTTGTTAAACGGCCCATGCGGTCAGGAAACACTCAGAAAGGTGGGATCAAAGTGGCATTTCGAGTCATTCACTATATAAACCAGTTCTACGCCGGTATCGGCGGCGAGGAGAAGGCGGACTACCAGCCTGAGATCCGCGATGGTGTTGTGGGGCCGGGTATGGCCCTGAAGGGCGCGCTGGGCGCCGGGGCCGAGGTCGTGGCCACCGTCATCTGCGGGGACTCCTACTTCGCCTCCAACATGGACAAGGCGAGCGCCGACATCATCGAGATGATCAAGAAATATAATCCAGACGCCTTTATCGCCGGGCCCGCTTTCAACGCGGGGCGCTACGGCACGGCGTGCGGCGCGATGTGCGAGGCCGTCTCCAAACAGTTGGGCATCCCCGTGGTGAGCGGGATGTACCCGGAGAACCCCGGCGTGGAGATGTACAAAAAGTCCGCCTACATCGTTGAGACGCCGGACAACGCCGTCGGCATGAGAAAGGCCATCCCCGCGATGGCGAAGCTGGCCCTGAAGCTCCTCAACGGGGAGAAGCTGGGCACGCCCGCCGAGGAGGGCTACATCGAGCGCGGCGTCCGCAAGAACAAGTTCTACGACAAGCTCGCCGCCGAGCGCTGCGTGGAGATGTTCGTCTCCAAGCTGAAGGGCGAGCCCTTCGAGACGGAGTACAAGATGCCGAGCTTCGACCGCGTCGACCCTCAGCCCGCCGTCAAGGACATGAAGAACGCCGTCATCGCCCTGGTCACCTCCGGCGGCATCTGTCCCAAGGGGAACCCGGACCACATCGAGGCGTCCAGCGCCAGCAAGTACGGCGAGTATGACATCACGGGCGTCATGGATCTGACCAGTGAAGGTTATTGCACGGCCCACGGCGGCTACGACGCCACCTACGCCGACCAGGATGCGGACCGCGTCCTGCCCGTGGACGTGCTGCGTGATATGGAGAAAGAGGGCGTCATCAAGAAGCTCCACAACAAGTTCTACACCACGGTCGGAAACGGCACGGCCGTCGCCAACGCCAAGAGGTTTGGCGCGGAGATAGTGGACAAGCTGGTGGCGGACGGCGTGACCGCGGTCATCCTCACCTCGACCTGAGGCACCTGCACTCGTTGCGGCGCAACGATGGTGAAGGAAATTGAGCGCAAACTCCCCGTGGTGCATATGTGCACCATCGTCCCCATCTCCCTGACGGTCGGAGCGAACCGCATCGTCCCGACGATCGCCATTCCCCACCCGCTGGGCGACCCCACAAGGACCCCGGAGGAGGAGAAGGCGCTGCGCCGCGGGCTCGTCGAGAGGGCGCTGAAGGCCCTCCAGACGGAGATCACCGAGCAGACCGTCTTCACAAAATAAAGCGACAAAAAGATAAAGCCGGGCCCAGGGAATTATCCCTGGGCCTTTGTTGTGCCCTCATGACCAGGTGAGGCCCTGCCCGCGGGCCCCGGCACGATGGGCCGCTCGTCCGCAGAAGGAAGGTTGCCCCGTTGCCCTCCGAGGACAAATTGACGTGGAAAGGGGCCTTCTGTTATGATAAAAACACAGTCATTAGAAATAATCTTTAAAGGTAAGGAGGTTATGCCTCATGAAGCAGAGGATGTATGACGCTATTGACGCCCTGAAGCCGGAGCTCTCGGCCATGTCCGATGACATTTATGATCATCCGGAGGTGGGGCTTGCGGAACATCACGCCTCAGAGCTCTTGTGTGCCTGGCTGGAGAAGCGGGGGTTTTCCGTGGAGCGCGGGGTTGGCGGCCTGCCCACCGCGTTCCGGGCCACCTTTCATCACGGGACCGGCGGACGTTCCATTGGTTTGCTGTGCGAGTACGACGCGCTTCCCGGGCTGGGCCATGCCTGCGGGCATCAGATGCAGGGCCCCTGCATCCTTGGGGCCGCGGCTGCCTTGAAGGACTCCGGCATTGAGCAGGCCTTCTCCGTCGTGGTGTATGGCACTCCGGCGGAGGAGACCGTCAGCGGGAAGGCCCTCATGCTCCAGGACGGCGGCTGTTTCCACGACATCGACGTTGCCCTCATGATGCACGGCAGCGGCGAGACCACCACGGACATCAAGTCCATGGCCCTGACGCGGTTCATCGTGACCTACCACGGCAAGGCGGCGCACTCCGCCATCAGGCCGGAGGAAGGGCGGAGCTCGCTGGACGCCATGATTTTGGCCTTCCAGGGGACGGAGTTCCTGAGAGAGCACGTCAGGGAGGACACAAGGATCCACTACAATATCCTGGACGGCGGCGGGACGGAGGCCAACGTCGTCCCGGCAAAGACCGCGGCGCAGTTCTACGTCCGGTCCTACAACCGGGCTTACCTGAAGAATGTCATCGAGCGGTTTGAAAAGGTCCTGCGCGGCGCGGCCATGATGACGGAGACGGAGGTGGAAATAAACCGGGAGAAGGATATCGACAACAAAATCCCGGCGCTGAAGCTCAACGACGTCATCATGGAGAACGCCCGTGCGGTGGGGGCGCCCGTTATCCGTCCGCCGCGCCAGAAAACGGGTTCGACAGACTTGGGGAACGTGATGCAGATCATGCCCGGGTCCTGCATCCGGGTTGCGTTTGTGCCGGAGGGCTCCCCCTCTCACTCCCAGGCGTATCTGGAGGCGGGCAAGACGGAAAAAGCGCACGACGCAATCATTTATGGGGCAAAGATCCTCGCGGGGACGGCCGCGGACCTTATCACCCGCCCAGGGCTGATGGACAGCATCTGGCAGGAATTTCGGGACAGCAAGGCAAAGCTGGAGAGGGAAGCGGGCGTTTAGGTGTTCGCGCAAGCCCATATCAAAAATTATTAAGAATTATTAAGGAGGTTGTTGCCATGTCAGAGGAAAAATCTGTGGAGCAGGCCGCAGCGCCGGCGCCAAAGCGCAAGAAGGCAATCAACACGCTGGTCATCATCTTCGCCATCGTCTGTTTCGCCTGCCTGATGACCTGGGTCATCCCCGCGGGGCAGTTCGATCGGGTGAAGACGGAGACGGGGCGCTCCGTCGTTGACCCCAATTCGTTCCATTGGGTGGAGAGGAGCCCCGTCAACCCGATCCTCATCCCCATGTACATCACAAAGGGAGCCAACAGCAGCATTGACCTGTTGTTCCTGCTGCTCGTCTCCGGCGCGGCCTTCGCGGTCGTCATCAAGTCGGGGGCCATGCACTCGTCCATCGGCGCGGTGGCCCTGAAGTATCGCGACCGGAAGACGATGTTCGTGCTGGCCATGTTCGTGTTGTTCAGCGCCCTCTGCACCACCCACGGCCTGATCGAGTTCGTGGCGTTTGCCCCGGTGCTCGTCATGATCTGCCTGGCCCTGGGCCTGGACTCCATCACCGCGCTGGGCATCATGACCGGCGGGTGCGCCGTCGGGTTCGCGACCGGTATGTTGCAGCCCAGCACGACGCTCATCGCCCAGAGCCTTGCCGGCCTGCCGCCCTACTCAGGCATTGAGTACCGTGCCATCTGCTTCGCCGCCTATATGCTCCTCACCGGCTTCCTGCTCTGGCGCTACACGGTGAAAATTTCAAAGGACCCCGCGCAGTCCCCCATGTACGACCTCGACCAGGCCAACAAGCTGGGCGACCCCGAGGCGATAAAGGCCTATGGCCCCATGAACCTGAGCAAGTGGCTTGTGGTCCTGACGACCGTGGCCGCGATGGTCGCGATGGTCTACGGCGGCGTATGGCTGAAATGGGGCTATAACGAGCTGTCCGCCTGTTTCATCATCATGGCCATCGTGGGCGGGGCCTGCGCGAAGATGACGCCGTCGGAAATTGCAAAGACCTTCATTGACGGCGCGAAATCCATGGTGCTGGTGTTCTTCCTCGTGGCCGCGGCGCGCGCCATCTCCAGCATCCTCGCGGCGGGGAAAGTGCTGGACACCATCGTCTACGCCCTGGGAGCGGCGCTGAAGGTTGTCCCCACCTGGCTCCAGGCGCCGGCCATGTTCATCGCCAACCTGCTTGTCAACACGGTCATCCCCTCCGGCTCCGGACAGGCCGCCGCGGTCATGCCCATCATGCTGCCCCTGGCGGACCTCATCGGAATGACGCGCCAGACGGCAATCCTCGCCTTCAACTTCGGCGACGGGTTCTGCAACTGGGTCATCCCCACGAGCTCAGCGCTGATGGCCACCCTTGGTATCGTCAACGTTCCCTTCGACCGCTGGATGCGCTACAGCTGGCGGGTGTTCCTGTGGTGGGTTGTGTTGGGCTGCGTGCTCGTCGCCATTGCCCAGATCATAAACCTAGGGCCGTTTTAAAGGTTGTCAGAGTGTTCAGAGGGTGCGGCTTTCGGGCCGCATCCTTTTATCTTTCATATTGTGCCCTTCAATTTGTTTTTTAGATTGACGAATTGCCGCTGATTTTATTATAATCTTGTATCATATCTAAGGACAGGAGAGAGCGAGATGTTCAACGTAAAGTCCCTCATGAGGCAGATCAAGTCTTACAGGAAATCACACGGGATCAGGCAGGTAGAGTTTGCAAAACGCATCGGCGTCAGCGCTCCCACGCTCTCACGATGGGAACACGAAAGTGGAAATTGCAACCCAACGCTGAAACAGCTTTTGAGCATAGCGGATATATTTGGGGTCACACTTGTTGAACTGCTCTCGCAGGAGAATGTTTCCATTCCTGTTTCCACCCCGGAGGCCCCCTCCGGCAAACCCGGAAGGGCCGTCAGGAGGACGCGCAAAACATCCCAGACCAAATCCAAATCTGCGGCTAAAGCCTCCTCAAAGGCCGCACCCACGCGAGGCGCCAGGGCAAAGGACGCCGGCGCCCCGGAGCCTTCCGCCAGGAAAGGGCGCAGGGCGCTTGTGAAAAAAACGGGAAAGGTCCCCACGGCCACAGCCTCTGACACTGGTGAAACGCCCAAGAGGAAGCGCGGACGCCCACGAAAGGAGACGCAAAAATAGGCTCCGCTTTCAGAGTTCTTTCATGACGCGGCACCTGAAGGAAAGACTGGTTTCAAATTATGCCCCATTTGAGTTAAAATAAGATAAATGTCCCCGTCTATGGCGCGACGGGGGCTTTTTTGATAATTTTGTCCCCTCCACCCCATGGGGAAGGGGGATTGTATCTTAATAAATTGTCTGGAGGCAGTACGCATCAATGACCGAAAAAACAGAGAAGGCGCCGGGCTCCTCCCGGAGGGGCTCGCGCCGGAGGCCTGGCCACACACGAAAGGAGCATCTGAGCTTCATCCCCCTGGGCGGCCTGGGGGAGATTGGGAAGAATATGTACGCGGTGGAGTACGGTGACGACATCATTGTCATCGACAGCGGGCTGATGTTTCCCGACCAGGAGCTGCCGGGCATCGACTACATCGTCCCGGACATCTCCTATCTCGAGGCGAACCGCGAGAAGGTGCTGGGCATCGTCATCACCCACGGGCACGAGGACCACACGGGCGGCCTTCCCTATGTTCTGCCGCGCCTCAACGTGCCGCTCTACGGCACGCGGCTGACCCTGGGGTTGATCAAGAACAAGCTCCAGGAGGATCTGCCGGCCTTCAAACCGAAGCTGAAGGAGGTCAAGGCGGGGGACGTTGTCCCGGTCGGGCCGTTCAAAATCCGGTTCATCGC
The DNA here is from genome assembly GCA_017476945.1 of Fretibacterium sp. Classification (GTDB taxonomy): domain Bacteria; phylum Synergistota; class Synergistia; order Synergistales; family Aminobacteriaceae; genus JAFUYV01. Next base: position 3,098 of record JAFUYV010000091.1, on the reverse strand, counting down.
CGTGGCCCACTCTATCCCGGACGGCGTGGCGTTGTCCATCGAAACGCCCCTGGGCCGCATCGTCCACACGGGAGATTTCAAACTGGACTCCACACCTATTGATGGCCGCGTCACGGATTACGGCGCGTTTGCGGAGGAAGGGGATAAGGGCGTGCTCCTCCTGACATCGGACTCGACGAACGCGGAGCGCAAGGGCTTTACGCCCTCGGAACGCATCATCAGCGGGACGCTGGACCAGCTCTATCGGAACTACCGTTCGCGGCGCATCATCATCTCCTCCTTCGCCAGCAATGTCCACCGCGTACAGCAGGTGGTGGACGTCGCCTCGCGCTTCAACCGCAAGATCGCCTTCCTGGGGCGCAGCATGATCCGCAACGTCGAGCTGGCGCGGGAACTGGGCTACCTCAAGCTGGACCAGAAGATGATGGTCCCCATCGAGGAGATCTCCCGGGTTCCGGACAACCAGCTCGTGATCATGACGACGGGGAGCCAGGGCGAGCCCTTCTCCGGCCTGGTGATGATGAGCCGCGGGGAGCATCACATGGTCACGCTGGGAGAACACGACGCGGTGTTTCTGCTGGCGTCCGTCATCCCCGGCAACGAGAAGCTGGTGAACAACACGATCAACCGCCTGTTTGCCCTGGGCTGCGAGGTGGTGTACGAGCAGAACCGCCAGATTCACGTGTCCGGCCACGCGTCGTCCGAGGAGCTGAAGATCATCCTTAACCTGGTGCGCCCGCAGTACTTCGTCCCCATCCACGGGGAGTATCGCCACCTGGTCCGCCACTCCCAGCTTGCCCAGGAGGTGGGCATCCCGTCCCGAAACATCTTCGTCATGTCCAACGGGGATGTGCTGACCTTCACGAAGGGCAGCGCGCCCAAACTGAAAGGGCAGGTGCCATCCGGCGCCATCCTTGTGGACGGCAACGCCGCCGGCAACATCAAGAGCGAGGTCATGAAGGAGCGGCGGGAGCTTTCCGAGGACGGGGTGCTCGTCGTGGCGGCCACGCTGGACGCGAAGGGAAACCTGCTGGCCCCGCTGGCGATCGAGACACAGGGCGTCTTCATCTCGGACGACCGCCGGAAGATCTTTGACGAGCTCCGCGCCGCGGCCGAGCGCGGGATCCGCGAGTTTACGGGCAAGCGCTCCATTGACGCCGAGGCCGTGGCCAAGGTCATCCGGGGGCGCGTGCGCGATGTCCTGCGGCGGCGTAACTCGTCCTACGCCGTGGTGCTGCCGGTCATCTCCCTGGCGGGCCAGGCCCAGGATGTGGACGACACGTGGCTTGAGAAGGAATTTTTCTAAATTTCCAAAAAGGACTCTATCGAGGGAGCCGTGAGAGAATGACGTTTGACCTGCATACCTTTATCCTTGGCGTCGTCCAGGGGCTGTGTGAGTTCCTGCCCGTGAGCAGCTCCGGGCATCTTGCCCTGCTCCAGAACTTCTTTGGCTTCAACCAGGAGGGGCTCCTGGCCTTTGACCTCCTCCTGCACTGCGCCACGGTGTTGGTCATCCTGCTTTTCTTCCGGCGGGAGACGGGCCTGCTGGCGGTGCAATGGACGGGCGGCTGGTTCTCCTCCCGTGCCCGGCAAAGCTGGGGCTGGCGGTATGGCTGGTCCATCCTGCTGGCCTCCGCGCTGACCGCGGCCGTCGGTCTTCCCCTTAAAAATACAGTAGAAAGGCTGATGGGCTCCTCTCTGGCCGTAGGGTGCGGGCTGCTGGTGACGGCGGTCCTCCTGGCCATCGTCCCCCTCTGGACCAGTGGCGAAAACACCTCCGATGGCGTCCCGGCCTCGCTGAGGTATGAGGCCGGCAGGCCCCTGACCCTTCGCGCCGTCCTGGCTGTCGGCATCGTCCAGGGCCTGGCCGTCCTTCCCGGCGTCTCCCGCTCAGGCTCTACCATCGCCGCCGGGCTCATCATGGGGTTGGCCGTGGACGAGGCGTTCCGTTTCTCCTTCCTCGTTTCCGTCCCCGCCGTGTTGGGCGCCTCCCTGCTGGAGGGACTGAAGCTCTATCGAGAGGGACTGATTCTGACCGGGGATGGGGTCCTGCCCGCGGGATGGCTCTGGGCGGCCGCGGCGGCCTTCGTGCTGGGCTGGATTGCGTTGAAGCTCATGCACCGGCTCGTCCTCTCTGGCCGGTGGGCCTACTTCGGGCTCTACTGCCTGTTCCTGGGCTCCGCCGCGATCCTCGCCGCGCTGGCGATATTCTGATGGGTATGGATTTCACATTCCTGCATTTAATCGCTCCCGCCGCCTGGCTGAGTTTAACCGCTCACGACCCGCGGGAAAACGGCGCCTCCTGCGCCCCCGCCGGCACTGAGGCATCCATGCCCGTCGCCGCGGGGCTGATTGACGGGGCTCTGCGCCTTTGCCTCGCCTCTGGCAGTCCAAGGCGCCGGGCCCTTCTTCACGACCTTGGCTGGGAGTTCGAGACGGTCTCCCCCGACGTGGACGAATCCCCTCTGCCCGGCGAGACTCCGGAGTCCCTGTGCTAGCGCCTGGCGCGCCTCAAAGCCGAGGCGGGCGCGCAGCAAATCCCGGGAGCGGAGACGCTCGTCCTGGCGGCGGATACGATCGTGGTTGTTGACGGCCGCGTCCTGGGCAAGCCGTCCGGCAGGGAAGAGGCCTGCGCGATGCTGCGCCTCCTTCAGGGCCGGGCCCACGAGGTGATGACCGGTGTCGCCCTGTGCTGGAGGGGACAGCTTCTCTCCGGCGTGGAGCGGACGGCTGTGCACTTTCGCCCCCTGACGGAGCGGGAGGTGCGGGCCTACGCCGCCACAGGCGAGGGGGATGATAAGGCCGGGGCCTACGCCATTCAGGGGAAAGGGGCCCTGCTGGTCTCCGCCATCGAGGGGGATTATTTCAACGTTGTGGGGCTGCCCCTTTGCCGCCTGGGTTGGATGATGGAGGACCTTGGCCTGGAGCTGGAGAGGATGATAAGGGCGTGACAAGGCGGGGGAGAATCTTATTGCTACCCCATCCGTCCCCTGCCGTGTTAGAATATCAGCGATGTAGAAATTTACGTGGAGAGGCGCTTGCATTTTTCGGAAAGGGGCCCATAATCTTGCAGAGCAGAGCAGAGCAGAGCAGAGCAG
>JAFUYV010000090.1 GCA_017476945.1 Fretibacterium sp. | reverse complement strand
TCACCCGCTCCGACCTCCCGGCCAAAAAGTTCATCTCCACCGTGTTCGTCTTCCCCTACATCATGCCGAGCTGGTCCATGGCCATGTTCTGGGAGAACTTCTTTAAGAACACGCAGATCAACGCCGGTATGGGCATCCTCCAGGCCGCCACGGGCATCTGCGTGCCGGAGTCCATGGTCTACGGCCTGTTCCCCTGCGCCATGAGCTTGGGCCTGCACTACGCGCCCTTCGCCTACATCCTCATCGGCGGCATCCTGCGCAACATGGACGCAAACCTTGAGGAGGCCGCCACCGTCCTGAAGGCCAGCCGCTTCAAGATCCTGTACCGCATCACCCTGCCCATCGTCCTGCCCGCGCTGGTCAGCACGGTGCTGCTGGTGTTCTCCAGCTCCATCAGCTCCTTCACCGTCCCCTTCTTCCTGAACAAGAGCAGCATCAGCTCCGGCAACAACTTCGTCTCCATCTCCGTGCAGATGCGCAACCTCGTCAACACTGGCTTCACCAAGGGCCAGGGTTACGTCGTCGCCATCGTGCTGATGCTTTTCTCCATCGGCATCCTGACGCTGAACAACTGGTTCACCGGCACGCGCAAGAGCTTCACCACCGTCACGGGCAAGTCCGGTCAGGTCTCGCTCGTCCGGCTTGGCCGCGCGCGCTCAGCCATCGCCGTGATCATGACCATCATCGTCGCCTTCTTCGCCATCATGCCGCTGCTGTCCTTCGCCATGGAGAGCCTTTTTGAGGTCCCCGGCGACTGGTCCACCTTCACGCTGCGCTACTGGACCTCCACGGAGCTCTTCGAGGGCAGCAACAAAGGCGACACCATCGGCATCCTGATGAGCGCGACCATGTGGCAGGCCCTGGGCCGCAGCCTCCTGCTGAGCGTGCTGGTCTCCGCACTTGCCGGGACCGCCGGCATCCTCATCGGCTACGCCGTGGCCCGCAAGCGCGGCAGCCGGGCCGCGACGCTAGTGTCCGACCTCTCTTTCCTGCCTTACCTCATCCCGTCCATGAGCTTCGGCGCGGTGTACCTGGCTCTGTCCTACACCAAGGGCTTCACCTGGCTGGACAGCTCCTTCTTCCTGTTGTTTATGGTGGGGACCGTGAAGTTCATGCCCTTCGCCTCCCGCGCTGGGACCAGCGCCATGCTCCAACTTTCCGGTGAGATTGAGGAAGCCGCGGTCATCCTGGGCGTCCCCTGGTGGAAGCGCATGGCGCGCGTGCTGTTCCCCATCCAGAAGGCCAGCTTCATCAGCGGCTACCTGCTGCCGTTCATCTCCTGCATGAGGGAGATGAGCCTGTTCGTCCTTCTGGCCGCGAGCTACACGACGCTCATCACCACGCTGCTCCAGGAGTACAGCCGCACGGGGCTAACCCAGGCGAGCAACGCCATCAACCTGCTCATCATCATCGTGGTGCTGGTCATCCAGTTCGCCGTCAACAAGCTGACGGGCGCGAGCCTCGACAGGGGCATAGGAGGATAAGACAATGCCAAGGATTGTATTGGAACACGTAACAAAGCAATTCGACAGGACGGCAAAGACCCACGCCGCCGCGGTGGCCGATCTCAACCTGGTCATTGAGGACCGGGAGTTCATCACGCTCCTGGGGCCGTCCGGCTGTGGCAAGACCACGACCCTGCGCATGATCGCCGGGCTGGAGACGCCCTCCGAGGGACGCATCACCATCGGTGACACCGTGGTGTTCGACTCCGAAAAGGGCATCAACATCTCCCCGGCCAAGCGCGACATCGGTTTTCTCTTCCAGAACTATGCCCTATGGCCGCACATGACGGTCTACCAGAACATCGCCTTTGGCCTGGAGAACCTGGGCTGGCCGAAGGAGCGCCTCCGTCAGCGCGTCAGCGAGATGCTGGCCATGCTCCAGATCGAGACGTTCGAGAAGCGCTACCCCAGCGAGCTCTCCGGCGGTCAGCAGCAGCGCGTGGCCATCGCCCGCACCCTCGCCCCGGAGCCGAAGGTCCTGTTCATGGACGAACCGCTCTCCAACCTGGACGCAAAGCTGCGCCTGGAGATGCGCACGGAGCTGAAGCGTCTCCACGCCGAGACGGACTCCACCTTCGTCTACGTCACTCACGACCAGCTCGAGGCCATGACCCTCGCGACCCGCGTCTGCCTGATGAACGCCGGCGTGCTTCAGCAGTACGCGCCGCCCCTGGTGGTCTACAACACCCCGGCCAACCTGTTTGCGGCGGAGTTCGTGGGCAGCCCGACGATGAACTTCATCCCCGTGACGGCGTGGAGCACCGGCGAGGACACAGCGGAGTTCACCGCCCTGGGACGCACCTTCGCCTTTAAGGGCAACGCGCCCCTTGGACGCCTGAGGGACACCGGCAAGGGGAACGCCGTCCTGGGCGTCCGGCCGGAGTTCGTCCACCTGGAGGAAGGGGATCTGAAGGGCCAGGTCTACGCGGCGCTCCCCTCCGGGATGGAGACGATCGTCCAGCTCAAGGCCGGAGAACAGCTCATCACGAGCGTGGAGTTCGGGGGCGTGGACTACAACGTCAACACCCCGCTGTACTTCGCCTTCTGCGGGGATGGACTGCTCCTGTTCGACAAGGATAGCGGGGAGAAGCTCGGAAGGGGAAGCGTTACGCTCACCGCATAACTAACCGTAACAAAATTTACCCGAATAAGGAACGGCGGCAAGGCGATATCCCGCAAGCCCTGCCGCCGTTTTCAGTTCTGACAGACCTGAAGGGTCTACCCTCCATACGTCAGTTTGACGATGGCCGTTGTCACCGGCGGGCAGAAGGTGAGCAGCAGAAGCAGCGCCACCAGCAGCAGGTAGAACGGGATGGCCTCCTTCATAAAGGTCCTGGTCTTGCAGCCCGTGACGGAGCAGGTCACGAACATCAGCGTTCCCATGGGGGGCGACAGCGCGCCGATGGCGTTGTTGAAGATGTAGATCATGGCGAACTGGATCTCGTCGATGCCGTACTGCCGCGCGATGGGCGCCAGGAGCGGGACAAGCACGATCATCGTGGCGTTGCCCTCAATGAACATCCCAACGATGAGGACGAAGATGTTGACCGCGATGAGGAAGGCGTACTTGTTCGGGCAGATGGAGACGATGAACTCCGTGAGCTGCTGCGGGATGCGCTCCTTCGTCAGCACCCAGGAGAACACCGACGCCGCGGACACGATGAGCATGATCCCGCCCGTGGTGCAGACCGTCTCCCTGCACGCCTGGAGGATGCCCTTCAGGCTCAGCTCCCGATAGAGCAGGCCGAGCAGGATCGCGTAGAGGATGGCGATCGCCCCGGCCTCCGTGGCGGTGAAGACGCCGAGCCGTATGCCGCCGATGATGATGATGGGAAGGCACAAGGGCAGCAGCGCCGGCCGCAGGTGGCTCCAAAACTCCGCGCCGGTCAGGGCCCGGCTGCGGATGGGCAGATAGCCGCGCTTCTTCGAGATAAAGTGCACCAAAATCATCATGGCGATGCAGAGCGTGCCGCCCACCGTGATGCCGGACATGAACAGCTTGCCAATGGACACGTCCGCGATGCAGCCATAGAGGATCATGGCGATCCCCGGCGGGATGAGCGGTGTGATCATGGCTGAGGCCGCCGTCACCACGGACGAGAATTCCTTGGAGAAGCCCTGCTTCTCCATCTCCGGGACGAGCATCTTGGCCTCCATCGCCGCGTCCGCAAGGTTGGATCCGGAAAGGCCGCCCATAAGCGTGGACAGCAGCACGTTGACCTGCGCCAGGCCGCCGGGCATCCGCCCCGTGATGGCGGAGCAGAAGTTCATAATGCGGTTCGTGACGCCGGAGTAGTTCATGAACGTCCCCGCGCAGACGAAGAACGGGATGGCCAGCAGCGAGGGGCTCTCCGTCCCCGTGACGGCCTTCTGCCCGAAGATGATCTGGTTGATGCCGGGGTTGAACAGGAAGTAGATCAGCGAGCCGCCGAACACCGCCACGAACACCGGCACCTTCAGGAAAAGCAGCGCGAGCATCGCGATGGCCGAGATGCCAAGGACGGTGTTGGTGCCAAGCTCTTTCCCGACTCCCTCCAGCGCGGGCTTCACCCACTGGATGTTGACGCCAAGGAGCAGCACCGCCGCAGCGAGAATCACGAAAAGCCACGGGCGCTTCAGAAGGCGGAGCAGGACGGCAAGGGCAACCGCCGCAGCGATGCTGATAATCAAAGCTGTGTTCATGCCGTCGCCTCCGCCCCGGCCGTGCTCTGTTTGGGAACTTCAATGTCCCTGATGAAGAGGGGAGCGTAGTGGGACACGAAGTAGCTGACGGTCATCAGGCCGCAGCCCCAGGGCGCGATGCCATAGATCATCGTGTAGGGGATGCGGAGGATGGGCGTGGGCCGTCCGCTCCGGCCAAAGACCTGGGCTATGTACGCCTGGGTCTTCACGCACAGGAAGATCAGCACAAACAACACGATCAGGTCGATGACGTAGCCAAAGAACTTTTGCAGCTTCACCGGCAGCGCGTCGATGAGCATCTCAATGGCCACGTGGCTGCCGCTGCGGAACGCGACGCTGGCGCCCATGTAGATCATCCAGACCTGACAGAACGCGGAGACCTCCTCCTGCCAAAGGATGGGATCCTTGAGGACGTAGCGCTTGAACACGCCCACGCTCGTAACCAGCGTCAGGACAATGAGCGCGGCCGTGGCGATGAACAGGTCCAGGTTGCACAGGAGCTTTACCCAGGTCCGCTTACCTAAATCGGGGGTCAAGAAGCATCACCTCTGTTTTGGGGGATAAGAAAGGAAAAAACAGGCGAGGGGAAGCCCCCCTCGCCAGAAGCCATGCCAGCGCTATTTCATCGCGTCCTTCACGCGCTCATACAGCCCGTCGGACCAGCCAAACGACGCGCCCTGCTTGTAGAAGTCCTGCGCCTTCTCGCGGAAGCCCTTCAGCACTTCCTCGCCGGGCACGACGGCGGTGACGCCCTCGGCCTTCATGAGTCCAAGGTAATGCTCCTCCGCCTTGGACTGAAGCTCGTTATTGAACACGCCGGCCTCGTACCCGGTCTCGACAAGCGCCTTCTGCTGCTCCGGCGTCAGGCTCTCAAACCAGGACTGAGAGCAGATCCAGTTCGTGAAGTTCAGCACGTGCCCGTCGAGGATGAGGTACTTCGCCACCTCGTGGTGCTTGCGGCCGTAGAGCGTGGAAAGCGGGTTCTCACCGCCGTCGATGGTGCCCTGCTGGAGCGCGGTGTAGACATCGCCCAGGCTCATGCCCACGGGCGTCGCCCCCAGGACCTCAAAGCCCTTGGTCTGGATCTGGTTTGTCGGGACGCGGATCTGAAGGCCCTTCAGGTCGTCAACGGTGTTCACCGGCTTCGTCGTCAGGGTGTGGCGCGCGCCGTAGGCCCAGTTCGCGGCCACGATGTGCAGGCCCTTCTCCTCCAGCTTCGCGCTCTGATCCTTCCACCAATCGGACTGGATGAGCTTCCAGCACTGCTCCCAGTTGTCGAACAGGAACGGCCCGAAGACGATGCCCATGTCCGTGACGCCATAGTCGGCGAAGAACGCGCCGTCCGCCAGGGTCATGACGGGCTCGCCAAGCAACATCTGGTCGATGATGTCCGTCTTGTTGCCGAGCTGGGAGTCCGGGAAAACCTCCATCGTCAGGCCTGTGTTCCGCGCGGCCAGGAGCTCCTTCCACTTCAGGACGCCCTGTCCAATGGGCTCGCTGAGGGAGTTCTCCAGGCCAAGCTGGAGCACCACATCGCCAAACGCCGCCGTCGCCGCGACGGACAGCATCAGGCCAAGCACAAGGGCAAGTAAAACTTTCTTCATCACTGCATCCTCCTTAGAGAGATTTGACAGCCCCAGGCCCCGCGCCGGGGTCCGGCGGCCTGCCCCCGGATGGGGGAAAACCCGCTGGGCGGGTTAGAACTCGATCATGACCTTCAACATGCTCCCGGCGTTCTTGTCAAAGTCCTCGAAAGCCTGGGCCGCCTTGTCAAAGGGGTAGACGTTCGTGATGACGCCGTCCAGCTTCAGGTCCTGAGACGCCACCGTGTCGATGAGCTCCTCAAAGTCCCGCGTCAGGGCGTTGCGGGAGCCGAAGATGTTGAGCTCCTTCTTCTGGATGATGGTGAAGTCCAGGTCGATGTTGTGCTTACCCACGCCGATGACCGCCACGCGCCCGCCGAAACAGGCCGCGTCCAGGCAGTTCTGGAGCGTGGAGGGCAGGCCGACGCACTCCACCGTCACGTCAAAGCCGTTGCCGTCCGTCAAGTCCTTCACGGCCCTGCCAAGGGCCTGCGGACCATCGTTCAGCACCGTCCCCTCAAGGCCGAAGCGCATGGCGTACTCCAGCTTCTTCGGGGCCACGTCGCAGATCCACACCTTCGCCCCGCGGGACTTCGCCGCGATGGCCGCCAGCACGCCGATGGTCCCCGCGCCGACGACCAACACCCTGTCGCCGGACCTCACGCCCGCGCGCTGGATGCCGTGGTAGCCGATGCAGAAGGGCTCGATGAGCGCAAGTGTCTTTGGGGGAAGCGGCTTTGAATCACTCCCGCCGCGAGGCTTGCCGCTGATGAGGCGGGATATGGGCATGGCGACGAACTCCGCGAAGCCGCCCTCGCGCTGCACGCCCATCGTCTGGTTGGACATGCAGGCGTTGACCAGGCCGCGCTGGCAGGAGTAGCAGTGCCCGCAGTTGAAGTACGGGTTCGCCGTCACGATGTCCCCAGCCTTGAAGCCCCGGTCATTCGCCCCGATCTCCACGATCTCGGCGCTGAACTCGTGCCCCGGCACGCGGGGATACTCCATGTAGGCGTTCGAGCCCCTGTAGGAGTTCAGGTCGCTGCCGCAGATGCCGCCAAACAGCGGGCGGATCAGCGCCTCGTCCGGCTTGATCTGGGGCTTGGGCAGCTCGCGGATCTCCACTTGGCCAGGCTTGACGATGGTGATTGCCTTCATACTCATGCGCTCTCCTTTGCACGATGTTTTTATTCCGCGCTATAAGCTACTGATAGTAAGAGTTTACAACGATATTTTTATCATAATATGGCGGGGCCCTCCTGTCAACTGTGATTTCAGAGGCCATCCCTATGCCGTATCCCCGATCTGTCAAGGAAGGGCAGCGTTCCTCCGCCGGAAAAACACCTGCCTCTGCATGAGGCGCAAGTCCGCTCAGGAGGCGAGCAAAGGACCTGGCAACCAGCCTAAAGAATCCTCAAGGATTTTTTTGATATGTGATGAGTCCGGCAGCCCATTTTGCATCGGACGGCGAAGCAACGCGGGCTTGGGCAGATGAAAAGTTGACGTGAAAGCGAGATGGATGAAGGCATTGGCACCAAGCCGTCGAGCTCTCCCGGGAAGCGGCAGACGCCCGTGCCGTCGTCCATATCTTTGAAGAGTTCTACCCCTCCGATATGGCGTCAGCAATGGGTTGTTGTGCCCACCGTTTTTTCAAGTACGGCTGTATCATGCTTATAATTAGTCCGGCTTTTTCGATTTGTGTCTGCGTCTGCTCTTTGGAAACCACATAAAAGTCCTGATAATCTGATTTTTGCCGTCATTTGAACGCCGTATTAATCATATCCGATGTATCTTTATCAAAAATCCCGGACTTTACATAATGTAAATTGAAATAGCTCATAATCCCGGAGTGCTTGCTGGAATCAAAACTGTCTAAAATTGTAACCGAGCGCATAGCATGGAAAATGGCATAGTAGGATCTGTTGATGGAATCTTCGAGCTTCCCCAGTTTCAACAGGACCTTTGCCGTTTCGAGATTGTCCTTTGCTTTTTTAAAACGATATTTCGACAGGTCAGCTACGCTGCCTTCCATAACACAACTCCCTCTTGCTCAACATTTCTGCAAAAAGGCATGGCTCTTTTCCATTTCAAGAAAAAAGATTCGTTAATGTCGATAATGGAAAAAACTCTATCGTATTTCAAATCCATATCCGTCGTAAACATCGAAAGTCTCGATTCCGTATCGGCATCCATAGTCCCGCGAGTGATGAGCGCAATATCAACGTCCGATTCAGGGGTGTCGGTTCCTCTTGCGACCGAACCGTATAAAACAATGCGGACAACCTGGTCTCGCATGAGCGTCAATATCCCATCCACTAATTCTTCAAACATCTCTTTCAACGCAGACACCTCGCTTCCATGCATTTATATTATACACCGACAGAAAGCCCGCCAGTATTGTGGTAGCTCCGGATGCGCTCTCCGTCCCCCGCCTCTTCCTTCAGCCTCTCGCACGCCAGACGGTTCATTTCATAAAACTCCTCCCGCGTCATGGCCTTCTTAAACATCGCGTCATAGGCGGCGTCCAGCTCTTTGCGATGTCGTACGTCTTTCTGTCGCATGGGGATCGAGCGTCAAAAGTCGTTCTCCTTTCCCGGCAGAGGTAAGCCTTAGGTTATAGGATATAATAAGCATGAACGTATCTGGATAGCAGGGAGGCAATGGTAATGTCTCAAATCACAATAGACCTTACGCCGAGCCTTGAGGAGCGGCTGGGCGTTTGGCAAAAGGAAACAAGCGAAGATGCAGCGCTCCTGATAACGACGGCACTGGAAGAATATTTTGAGGCTTGGGAAGACAATGCAAGCTTTGTGGAACCTGCCCTGGATGAGGCGGACATCAGCGCGGCGGAAACTGCTCACAGGTTGACGCACAAAGAAGTTTTTACGACGCTGAGGAAAAGGATATGCGAGGGGCATGACCTATAAATTGCGCTATCTACCTTTGTTTTACGAAGATCTTGAGAAAAAGATGCTGTACATTGCCCGACAGCTTCAAAATCCTCAAGCCGCAAATGACCTGCTCGACGCCGTGGAGAAGGCTATTTTAGAGAGGCTGTCCAGCCCGGAAGCCTTCAGTCGTTTTTTCTCCTCCAAGGAGCGAAAGCATCCCTACTACAGGATTTATGTAAAAAATTTTGTCATCTACTACGTGATTCTTGAGGAAAGCGAAGAAAACAAAATCATGGAAGTCCGACGATTCCTTTACAATCGTCAGAATTGGGAACAGATATTTTGAGTACGTGACAGGGAAGCCCGGCAATTCTCCTGAAGTTTACGTTTTCCCCGCCTCTTCCTTCAGCCTCTCGCACGCCAGATGGTTGAGTTCATAAAACTCCTCCCGCGTCATGTTCTCCTTGAACAACGCGTCGTAAGCAGCGTCCACGTTGCAAAGCAGGGGACGCGAGGCGTAAATTGT
>JAFUYV010000089.1 GCA_017476945.1 Fretibacterium sp. | reverse complement strand
GAACGGATTAAACCGGGGTGGGTGAGGTTCAGGGACTCCGGCAGCTCCCTCAGCTTCAGGCCGCGCGCCTGGAGCATAGTGCCCATGCCCCCGTCGAAGAACAGGACCTCGCGCCCCAGCACTTTTCCCCTCAAGGTCAATTTATTTTCCACGGTGTTCTCCTCTCCTACATCAACTTAATCTGTTCAACGGGCGTCCTCCATAGGCGGCGAACGCACCCCTATTCTACACGATAACGACGAGCTCGGTTGAAAGCCCGCACCGGCTTTGCTATACTTTTCGCACTTCCGACAGTAGGGTAAAATACAGAGGAAAAGTTTTACGTGAGAGGTGAGGGCTCTTGAACGATATTGCCAGTGATGCCTCCCAGGAAAGCCGGATGGGGGTCTATGCGGCGAGCCGGCTGACCGCGCGGCTGCCCGGGCTGATCCTGCGGGAGCAACGCGGCGGGGACACGGGGCTGAACGCCCACCTGGAGGTCGTGGAGGAGTACCCTAAAATGGGGAAGGTGGTTGGCCTTCAGGTGCGCGCCGACGGCGAGGACGGAGTGGAGCGCACGGCGCGGGGATACGTCTGCCGCGGGGAGATGGCCCACGTGGCCTATTGGCTCCAGCACTCCCTGCCCGTCATCGTCATGGTCTACGAGCAGGGGAGAGACCGGCTGGCCTGGGAGGCCGTGAGCCCGGACACGATTGAGATTTCAGGGCAGCATTGGGAGCTCCTCGTGCCCTACGACCAGCTCTACGGCGCGGAGTCCATTGCCCGCATCGCCGACCTCTCCTGCTACAGTCCCTACCTGGCGCGCCTGGCCCTTGACCGGCCGTGGATGCAGCTCATTGAGATGGGGCGCGGCATCCTGCTGGAGATGGACGAGTGGCTGAACCAGCCCTCCGCGCGGGGAAGCCTTCGGCTCTCCGTCCTGGGTGAGGGCGGGGAGCGGGAGTCGGTTTATGAGTGGCCCTTCCAGACGAACCCGGACATGCCGCACGTCTTTCGCCTGGCCTCGCTCTTCCCGTGGGCCAGCATAGCGGTGGACGCTCCGTTCTATCGGGAGCGGCTGGGGGCGGATCTGGCCTCCGATGCCCTCGCGCCCTGGAGCGTGGAGGCCGGGGAGATCGCGCGCTTCCGGCTTCGGCTGTCGCTGAACGAACTTGGACGCTCCTTCCTGACGACAGAGCAGTTCCTGCGACGGGGGGAGTTTCCCCTGATGGAGACGTCCGGCGGCTTTGGCCCGGAGTATGAGAAGGGGCTCAAATTCCAGCTCTATAAAAAGCAGTAAGGCGTTGATTTATCTTTGAGGGAGGTGTGTGTTGTTGGCAAAGCAGTTTAAAGTCGCTGTCAACGGCGCATGGTGCAAGGGATGTTCCCTTTGTATCGGGGTCTGCCCCAAATCCGTCCTAGACCTGACCGAGCGTCTGAAGGCGGAGGCGGTCCGGCAGGCGGACTGCATTGGCTGCCGGCAGTGCGAGAACATCTGCCCGGATCTCGCCATCACGGTGAAGGAGGAAGTCAATGGCTAATTCTGTGGCGTTTTGGCAGGGCAATACGGCCATGGCGCATGGAGCCCTGGCTGCGGGCTGCAATTTCTTTGGGGGCTATCCCATCACTCCCTCGACGGAGATCGCTGAGGTCATGGCTGAGGAGCTGCCGAAGCGGGGCGGGCACTTTATGCAGATGGAGGACGAGATTGGCGGCATCGCTGCGGCCATCGGGGCGTCCATCGCGGGGGCGAAGGCCCTGACGGCTACCTCAGGCCCCGGCTTCTCGCTGAAGCAGGAGAACCTGGGCCTGGCGTACATCGCGGAGATCCCCATCGTCGTGGTGGACGTGATGCGCGGCGGTCCCTCCACAGGGACCCCGACGAAGACGGCCCAGGCGGACGTGATGCAGGCCCGTTGGGGCACCCACGGCGACCACGCGACGATCTGCTATTCTCCGTCGTCCGCGCAGGAGTGCTATGACCTGGCCATCAAAGCGTTTAACGCGGCGGAGCGCTTCCGCCAGCCCGTGCTCATCCTGGGCGACGAGGTGGTGGGCCACATGCGCGAGAAGGTCGTTATCCGCAGGTCCGAGGAGCTGAAGCTGACAGACCGCGTCCGGCCCTCCTGCGGCCCCGCGGACTTCACGCCCTACAGGCCGGATCCCGTGACGGGCGTTCCGGAGATGGCGGCCTTTGGCGACGGGTACTCCTGGCACGTTACTGGGCTGACCACCAACGATTGGGGGTTCCCCACCAACGACGGGGCGGAGATTGAGAAGAAGAACCTGCGCCTGGTGAGCAAGGTGGCCCGGGCGCGGGACGAGATCGTGGAGTTCGAGGCGGAGTCCATGGACGGCGCGTCCGTCGTCGTTGTGGCCTACGGCAGTGTGGGACGCTCGGCGCTGCGCGCGGTGCGCGACGCCCGCAGGGAGGGCATCTCCGCCGGGTTCTTCCGGCCCATCACGCTTTGGCCCTTCCCGGACAAGGAGTTGCTGAAGGCCGCGCTGGGGGCCAGGACGGTCATCGTGCCGGAGCTGAACTGCGGTCAGATGGTGCTGGAGGTGGAGCGCGCCTTCAAGGGGCGCAGCGACGTCCAGCCGTTGAACCTCGTGAACGGGGAGCTGTTCAAGCCCTCCGAGATACTCAGGAAGATCAAGGAGGTGGCCTAGTATGCCAGGCCCTGAGGTTTTGAGCTGGGTGCGTACCCGTTTTATGCCCCACATCTGGTGTCCCGGCTGTGGGCATGGGGTCATCATGCATGCGCTCATCCGCGCGCTGATCGACCTGAAGGCCGACCCGAAGAGTACGGTTGTGGCGTCGGGCATCGGCTGCTCCAGCCGCATGGCGGGCTACATCAACGCCTGCACGCTGCACTCGACGCACGGGCGTTCTCTGGCCTTTGCCACGGGGATAAAGATGCACAAGCCGGAGCTGACCGTGGTGAACGTCATGG
>JAFUYV010000088.1 GCA_017476945.1 Fretibacterium sp. | reverse complement strand
TCCTTTGGGTGCTCGCGACGCTCTGCGCGGCGGCCGCCCCAGGATATGGCGCGCCTGCCGGAAAGGCCTCTTCGGGAGAAGTTGGAAAACTCCCCGTTGGGGTGCAGAGCTTCGCGCCGACCGGGAGGGTGTCGGACAATGTCTCCTTCCGGCTCGTGTTCCGCAACCCGATGGTGGACAAGAAGGCCGCGGGCAAGGCGCTGGGCGTGGAGGATTTCCCCTTCACCGTCACGCCGTCCATTCAGGCTGAGGGCAAATGGCTGAATGAGCGCACGTTCACAGCCCGGTTGTTCGCCCCGCTGAAAATGGCGACAGCCTACACCGCCACGATCAAGGAGGGGCTCAGTGACCGCAGGGGCGCCCCGGTGGGACAGGGCACGTTCCGCTTCCAGACCGACTCTCCGGAGCCCACGGATATCAAGGCGTCCACAGGCCGCGACGGCCGCGCCCTGTTCACGATCAACTTCAACATGAAGGTGGACCCCAACCGTCTCAAGGGCTTCCTGAGCGTACTGGATGAGAAGGGCAAGGCCCTGAACTACAGCCTCAATGGGACCCTGCCCAGCCGTTCCATCCACGTCTCCGTCCCCGTAGAGCGGCGCACCTCGCGGCAGCGCTTCACCGTCCGCGTCGCCGCGGGCCTCACGGGGAGCGATGGCGATCTTGCCCTCAAGGAGGACTACAACGCCACCGTCGCCCTGGACCCCACGCTGATGGTGACGCAGCTTGCAGGCGAGGAGGGCGCAATCCGGGTCTCGTTTAACTTCGATGTGGCGGCCGACGCGGCGCGGGACTTTATCACGATCGAGCCGGCCACGAACTTCAGGGTCGAGCCCACCTACTCCGATGAGATGTTCCTCATCCGCGGGGACTTCAAGCCGCGTGACCGTTTCGTCGTCACCCTCCGCAAAGGCCTGCCCGGCAAGCAGGGAGGGCTTGCCCTGAAGGAGGAGTTCCAGCAGGCGGTCATCATGCCCGACCTTGAGCCCGATGTTTCCCTTCCCGCGTCCGGGGCCTATCTCACCGCGCTGGGCAAGGGGCTCATCCCCGTGGAGCTGGTCAACGTCAGGCGACTTCAGGTTGACCTGTGGCGACTCTACGAGAACAATATCCCCTACGTCATCCGCGGGGAGTATCACAATTTCCAAAAGGACCTGGCGCGCCGCATCTATACCCGGGAGTTCGCGCCGTCCCTGCCCCTGAACGAGCGCGTGCGCCGCAGCCTTGCCGTCGAGGAGATGGCGGGCGAGGAACGCGGGCTCTTCCTCCTCTCCGTCCGCGACCCGGACATGCCCTACTGGGCGGAGCAGCAGCAGATCCTCAACCTCAGCGACCTTGGGGCCGTGGCCCGCGTCTGGGAGGATGGCCTCCTGATCTGGGTCAATACGCTCACCGGCGCGGAGGGGGCTTCCGGGGGACAACTTCCCCCGGATAAGAATGTGCAGCCCGTCGCGGATGCGGAGGTCCGGATCTACTCCGGGGCAAATCAGGTCATCGCGGAGGGCAGGACCGACAAAGACGGCCTCTTCCTGCATCAGAGGAAGGAGCCCTGGGGGACCGGAGGCCCTCTCCCAGCGGGAAAGGGTGAGGGGCAGACCCCGCGCCTCGCCGTCATCTCGAAGGGGAAAGACCTCACCTATCTGCAGCTCACCCGCGACCTCCTCTCCCAGGAGATGTTCGACACGGCTGGCCGTCCCTGGCTTCGTGAGGACGTTCGGCCCTACGACGCGCTCATCTTCTCACCGCGTGACATTTACCGCACCGGCGAGGAGGCGTCCTTTAAGGCGATCATCCGCAACCCTGATGTGACGGCGCCCGCCCCGTTCCCCGTCCTGTTCGCCGTCCGCGACCCTCTAGGCCGCAAGACGCGCCAGGAGACGGTTCTGCTGAACGACGCGGGCAGCGCGCTTCTTGATCTTTCCCTGCCCTCCAACGCGCTGACCGGGCGTTGGACGGTGGCGGTGGCCCTGCCCGGCAAGGAGGACGCCCCGCTGGCGTCGATGGGCTTCCACGTTGAGGATTTCGCCCCCCCGCGCATCAAGGTCAAGATGAGCTCCCCGGCGAAGGCCCTCACCCATGGCGACGTGTTCAAGGCTGATATCTCCGCGCGCTGGCTTTTCGGGATGGACGGGGCCGGGCTCCCCTACCAGGCCACATGGTCGGCGCAGGCCTCCAGCTTCCGCCCCGCGCAGGAGCGCTGGAAGGGCTATTCCTTTGGGGACCCCTCGCGCACGTTCTCCCGCGTCGAGGGGACGTTTAACCCGGACACGAAGTTGGACGAAAAGGGCGCCGCGTCGCTCTCCCTCACTTTGAACGCTGATTGGGAGGCGGCCTCGACGATCGACGTGACGCTGAGGGCCGAGGTCATGGAGGACGGCGGGCGCTGGATCTCCAGCTCGGTCACCCGTCCCTACTTCCCCTCCCCCTGGCTGCTCGGCATCGCGGCGGCCAGCGGCAGCATGGCCGTAAGGAATAACCTCACCTTCAAGGTTGCCGCTGTCACCCCGGATGAGGCGCCTGCCGACCCCGGCGAGCTCACGGCGACGCTCTACCGCATCCACTGGAACTATAATATGGTGGAGGTCGATGGCTACCGCCGCTGGCAGAGCTCGGAGGAGCTCGTGGAGGTGGCGGAAAAAAGCCTGACGCTGAAGAACGGCCTTGGCGCCGTCTCCTTCCGCCCCGAGGAGTGGGGCACTTATATGGTTCGTGTGGCCGACGCGCAGGACACCGCGCGGGCGGTCTGCCGTTTCTTCGCCGACGACCCGCAGTACGCCGGGCAGGGCGGCGGCTCCCAGCTTCTCGACCGCGTCGACGTGGCGACGGACAAGGAGTTCTACAAGCCCGGCGAGACGGCAAAGGTAACTCTGCGCGTCCCGTTCGAGGGGCTGCTGCTTATCAACGTCGAAGGGGCCAGGCCCCTCTCCCGCCAGGTGCGCAAGGCGGAGGGGGCTGAGGTCACGGTTGACGTCCCCGTCACAGAGGAGATGGCTCCCAACGCCTGGGTGACGGCCTGGCTCATCCGTCCCGTCCGCGAGGACGACGCGGCGGCCTGGGGCGGGCACCGCGCCGTTGGCTTAACCCGGATCAAGACAGACCTCTCCCCTTATAAGCTGGACGTAGCCCTGGACGCGCCGGAAAAGGTTGAGCCCGCCTCGACCCTTTCGGTGGCGTTGACGCTGAAGGACGCGGACGGACGTCCGTCCAGGGGGGCGGACGTGGCCCTTGCCCTGGTGGATGACGCGGTGCTGGGGCTGACCCATTATAAGGCGCCCGACCTGCTGAACCACTTCTGGGGACTTCGGGAGCTGGGCTCAAGGGGTTACGATCTCTACGACCTGCTTATCCCCGTCGAGTCCCGTGCCACGGAGCTCCTTCACCCCGCCGGCGGCGAGGCGATGGCGGCCCTGGCCGGGAACTCAAACGTCCAGCGCTTTAAGATACTCTCGCTCTTCCAGGGGACGCTCGCCGCGGACGAGAACGGCGTCGTTCGCGCCGCTCTCGATCTGCCGGAGTTCAGCGGGCGCGGGCGGCTCTTCGCGGTCGTCGCGGACGGAAAACGCTTCGGGCTGGTGGAGCAGCCGGTTCAGATTGCGCGCAGCGTCGTCACGGAGGCGAACCTGCCGCGCTTTGCCGCGCCGGGCGACACATTCCTCGCGCCGTTCTCGGTCTTCAATGCCTCGGATGAGGAGCGCGAGGTCCGCATCCGGATCTCCGCTCAGGGCGGCCTGAACCCGGAGGAGACGGAGGCGAAATTCCGCCTGGCGCCGGAGAGCAGCGCGGCCTGGAGCACGAAGGTCCACGTCTCGGACGCGGACTTCGCCACCTGGGCGGTCACCACGTCCTGGACGGAGGACGGCGAACAGAAGGAGTTCCGTCAGGAGATCGAGCTGCCCGTCCGCTCGCCGTGGCCCGTCGTGTCCCGCTTTGACTCCGGCACCTTCGAGGATGGAGCGACGGAGATACACATCCCGCTGGAGGAGTTCACCGGCCCGGTCCAGGGAACCCTCACCCTTGCCGATACGCCCGCGGTGGACCTCACTCGCGCAGTCACTTACCTGCTTGGCTACCCCTATGGCTGCCTGGAGCAGACCCTGTCCGCCGCATGGCCCTTCCTGGTTCTGCCGGACGCCATTGCGGAGATCGACCCGTTGCTGGTCAACAGCCAGTCCGTGAAGGCCAAGACGGAGACGGCCATCGCCCGCATCCAGGCCATGCAGCTCTACAATGGATCCTTCGCGGTATGGCCGGGGAACGGCACGCCCTACCCCTGGGGCAGCGTCTACGCGGCGCACCTCCTGCTGGAGGCCCGGAACGCCGGAGTGGACTACCCGGAGGACATGCTGGACGGAGTCATGAGCTGGCTGAGGCAGTACCTGGCCTCCATGCCGTCCTACCAGTACCCGACGGAGGAGCGGGACGACTTCACCACAAAGGCTTACGCGGTCTACGTCCTGACCCTCGCCGGGGAGAAGCCGCTGGGCTGGCTGGAGTTCCTGAGGGAGCATCAGGAGAGCATGTGGCCCTCCGGCTCCATCTGGCTGGCCGGCGCCCAGGCGCTGATCGACGGCCGGGCGGACGCGCTCCGCGAGCTGAACCTCAGGTCCGGCGCACTGCCTGCCGAGGCGCGCTGGCACACCCTTGAATCCGACGTCCGCAACACGGCGCTGCTCCTCTCGCTGTGGCTGGAGGTGGAGCCCCAGGCCTCCGAGGCCGCGGACCTGGCTGCCCGCCTCGTCCGACAGGCAAAGGAGGGGAAGTGGTATAACACCCAGGATAACGCCGCCGCGCTCATGGCCCTGGCGCGTTATAACCTGAAGGCCGGCGGGGGCAAGGCTGCCCTGAAGGGCACGCTGACCGGCAACGGAGAGGAGCTGTTGACTTATAAGAGCGGCACAGCGTCTTCCCTTACGGTTTCCGGCCTGCGCGGCGACCTTCTGCTTGACGTAACGGGAGAGGGGAAGGGCTACTACTCCTGGAGTCTGATGGGCACGCCCAAAGCGCAGCCCAAGGCAGAGCGCAGGGGGCTCAATATCGAGTGCTCCTGGCTCGACGATCAGGGGAATGCCATAGACCTTGCGCGTCCAATCCCTCAGGGCACGAGGCTCCAAGCTATTTTGACGCTGAAGCCCTCGCTCCCCGTCAGCAACCTTGCCGTCTCCTGCCTGCTGCCCGCCGGGCTTGAGATCGAAAATCCAAGGCTTGACGACGGCGTGGAGCCCACAGGCAGCTCCTATGGTATTGTGAGCGACATCCGCGACGACCGTCTGCTGCTCTTCTTCGACCGGCTTGACAGAGAAACGGCCTATGGATTCAAGGTGCGAGCGGTGACGCGGGGGACCTTCGTCGTTCCGCCCATCTCCGCGGCTGGGATGTACGACCCGGCCGTGCGCTTCACCGGCCGCCCTCAGCCCGATCTTACTATCGAGTAAACAGAGGCACACGCAAAGCCCGCCGGCGCTAGTCGGCGGGCTTTGTCGTTAGCCAACGTAATGAGAGATAATGAAAGATAGGAGACGAACAAAGAGTTTAAGCGCGCTTTCGTTTGCAAAACAACTTCTTAATATCTTGGGTTCCATGATACTCCTTCAGGGCCATCCGAGCCTCTTTGATCCCTCTTAGAGCTGGAAGGGGGTTCAGGCTTCGTGTGCGAATGAGGCACTTGAAGGCGGCAAGCACCATGAAGAGTTTGAACTTCAATTTCAGCCAGAGCAAGGACCTTCCATGACGATTGCTGTATAGAGCGTCAAACAACAGATGAAAGTTATACCACTTCGAGGCGACCATACCGGCGACATTGAGGCGGGCACCCTTCGCTGGAAAATGCAGAAAATGTCCGCGCAGACTGTTGACGATACGCTTCCCCTTCTTTTTATGGAGAAAGAAAGAAAAGGCAAAGTCCTCTCCCAGCGCATAGCCGCCGAAGTGCTGAAATTCTTCCGGGAAGAAATGCCCTTCCTTTGCAAAGATATTGACATCTGCGGCAATACAACTCCCTCCAGCCCATTCGGCCATGCCTCCTGGTTTTCCCTCAGAGGATTTATAATTGTATAGAAAGTCTGTAGCACCGTAATGGTTCCAACCCAACCTGCGCTTGACCCAAGAAACCCAAACTGCTTCCCTTTCCCCTGAACTCGGATATATGGGTAAAACAACCAAGGAGACATCCGACATTTTGAAAGTTTCAAGTATCCCATCAAGGGTATCAGGCGATATTTCACAGTCATCATCCATGAAAAGAATATACTGGACAGAGGTATAGGTTTGCAGAACGTATTCCACCGCGTCATTGCGCTGAGACGAGGATCCCCGCCGCGGGGCCTTAAAATACATACATTGGAAATTCAGCGATTTCCTCTGAACACTATCTCTCGTCCTGTCATCGTCGCTCGCGTCCCAGACAACACAGACAAAATCACGGAAGGCGGAGCGTTCCAGGCTGGCAAAGGCATGACGCTGGATATCCTCACAGCGATTTTTTGTCGCAATAACAACAGCAATGCGAGGTGACATGACTATCCCCTATTCTCCAGACATCGGCCTCAAAGACCAGGGGACATCCAAGACGACGGGCCCCGGCCTCTTCGTCAGACAATATGGAGAGGCGTTGAGCATCCCATCCACCCTGAGAAACACGGAGGGAGTTGTCCGGCCTGGCGGAACAAGCCACTGACGGCCGTGCAGTTGGACCAGTAATTCTATCTTCTGCTCTCCCAAATTCAGAAGGCTCACGGGGATCTGCGTCCGAAGGCACACCCGCTGGTTCAGCGGCTGAAGTTCGTCAGGTCCTCCTGCCTGATCTGTTTGATAACTTTGATAGAGCAACGCCCCATTCGAGTAGAGGGCATACCCTACGCCCAGGGCGGGATTCGGTGTGGCCGTGACCCCCTCGATTTCAACCCAAACCCTGCTGCGGCGGTCCACAGCTCCGGACACCGGCTTCCCATCCTCGTCGTACACTCCGAAGCGCAAGGGCGTAAACCATTGATTTTCAAACATATTTCCCGGGTTCCGCCATTCCGTCATGGCGGCCTCATCCTGCGAGGCGCTCATATATTGTCTCACGCCCTCGGACACGTCATTTGTATCTAAAACAACATGTCCTCGTTCCAGGCACACGGCACGACTGCAAAGCTGCGAAACAGCGCCCATGTTGTGGCTGACGAAGAGAATGGTCCGCCCCTCCTTGTGGCTCACCTCATCCATCTTGCCCATGCACTTTTTCTGAAACTCCATGTCCCCCACCGCCAGCACCTCGTCGACGATCAAGATCTCCGAGTCCAGATGCGCCGCTATCGCGAAGGCAAGCCGGACGTACATTCCGCTGGAATAGCGTTTCACCGGCGTATCCAGAAATTTCTCCACCCCGGCGAAGTCCACAATAGCGTCGAAGTTGCGGCGTATCTCCGCCCGCGTCATGCCCAGGATGGCGGCGTTCAGGTAAATGTTCTCCCGGCCCGTCAGTTCAGGGTGGAAGCCCGTCCCAACCTCCAAAAGGCTGGCGACGCGCCCACGGAGGGAGACGCGCCCCTCAGTGGGCTCCGTAATGCGGCTCAGAACCTTCAGTAGCGTGGACTTCCCAGCTCCGTTGCGCCCGATGATACCCACCCGTTCCCCCTCCTGAACGCTGAAGGAGAGGTTTCGCAGAGCCCAGAACTCTTCCTTATTGGAATTGGAGGGAACGTTTGTGAAAGGCGCCGCACGGCGCTCGAAAGGATGGGTCAACCTGTGCACCAGTCTTCCGCCCCGATATGCCAAGGCCTCGCGCAGGAGGTGCGGCGCCTGATGGGCCAACAAATAGCGCTTTCCCAGGTTTTCGATTTTGATCGCTGTCTTCGACATATTGAGCCCCCCTAAATGAAATCCGCAAAGGAGCGTTCAATGCGGCGGAAGAACCATATCCCGCTGAGGAAGACGAGGAGCGAGATGACGATGGAAAGGAAGACCGCCGGCAGGTAGAGGACAGTTGTCCCCTGGATACACCAGCGGAAGCCGTCGATCACCCCCACCATGGGGTTAAGGCTGTAGAGCAGCCGCAGGCGCTCAGGGATAATGGAGCTGGAGAACCCCACAGGCGAGATGAAGAGCCCAAATTGGAGCATGAACGGCACAACAAACTGAAAGTCGCGATATTTTACGCTCAATGCCGAAAACCAGCACCCCAGGCCCAGGGCCGCCAAAGTCGCCGGAAGGAAGAACAACGGCAACAGGATAATCATGGGTGAGGGTATGAACCGATAACAGAGCATCAGGACGCAGAGGAGGCCAAAGGAGATGAGGAAGTCCACCGCGTTAAGGAGGATGGACGCCGCAGGCAGGATCAGACGGGGAAAGTATATCTTGCTGACCAATGCTCCTCCATTGAGCAATGAGGCCGCGCTTGTGCCAAGGGCGCTTGAGAAATACTGCCAGGGCAGCATGGCCGAGTAGACGAGGATCGGGTACGGCACTCCTTCGCTGGGCAGCTTCGCCACGCGGCCAAAGACAAGGGTGAAGATCACCATGCTTAGCAGAGGACGAATGAGGCTCCAGACAATTCCTATCGCTGTTTGCTTGTAGCGCACAATAATATCCCGCCACGCCAGAAAAAAGAAGAGCTCCCGATAATGGATGAGCTCGCGGATGAAGTCCGCCGTCGTCCGGTGAGGCTCAATGATAAGGTCGAAGTCCCCGTCTACAGTTTTCTCCGTCATAACGATTTTCTATCCCCTTCCTGCCCCTGAAAATACCCCTACAGAAGGGGCTGGCCCATAGGCCAGCCTCCTCTGAGGGAAAGTCAAATCGCAATCCCAGCTTACAGCCCGGCAGCCCTGCGCAGGGCATCGGCCCGGTCGGTCTTCTCCCAGCCCGGAAGGACGGGCAGGTCAATGCGCCCCATGTGGCCATAGGCGGCAAGGGCCCGGTACTGCGGCTTACGGAGGTCAAGGTCACGGATGATCGCGGCAGGACGGAAGTCGAAGTGCTCGCGCAGGAGCTCTACGATCTTCGCATCGCTGATCTTCCCCGTGCCGAAGGTGTTCACGTTCAGGGAGACGGGCTCGGCCACGCCGATGGCGTAGGCGACCTGTATCTGGCACTCATCCGCGATGCCCGCGGCCACGACGTTCTTCGCGGCGTAGCGGGTCATGTACGCGCCGCTGCGGTCAACTTTCGTCGGGTCCTTTCCGGAGAAGGCGCCGCCACCATGAGGCACCCAGCCGCCGTAGGTGTCGACGATGATCTTGCGCCCCGTCAGCCCTGTGTCGGCCATGGGGCCGCCCTTCACGAAACGCCCTGTCGGATTGACGAAGATGCGCGTGGAGGAGTCGATGAGGTGGGACGGGACGATAGGGTTAATGACGTTCTCGATGATGTCCGCCCGGATCTCCTTCAGGCTCGCCTCGGGGTGGTGCTGGGCGGAGACGACAATGGTGTCCGCATGGACGGCCTTCCTCCCCTCATAGCGCAGGGAGACCTGCGTCTTGCCATCCGGGCGCAGGTAGGCGAGCGTGCCGTCACGGCGCACCTTGGTAAGCTGGCGGGCCAGGCTGTGGGCCAGCGCGATGGGCATGGGCATGAACTCCTTCGTCTCGTTGCACGCGTAGCCGAACATCATCCCCTGATCGCCGGCGCCGGTCTTGGCGATATCCTCCTCGGAGAGCGCCTGGTCCCTCACCTCAATGGCGTTGTCCACGCCCTGGGCGATGTCGCCGGACTGCTCGTCGATGGCGGTCAGGACCGAGCAGGTCTCCCCGTCAAAGCCATACTTGGCGCGCGTGTAGCCAATTTCCTTGACGATTTCCCTCGCCAGCTTGGGGATGTCCACGTAGGTCTTGGTCGTGATCTCCCCGGCGACCATCACAAGCCCCGTCGTGCAGAGGACCTCGCAGGCCACGCGACCGTTGGGGTCATCCTTGAGGATCGCGTCCAGCACGCCGTCGGAGATCTGATCGGCGACCTTATCAGGATGCCCTTCCGTCACGGACTCCGAGGAGAAGATAAAACTATCAACATTTGCCATATCTCATACCTCCAAAGATTATTCTAAACTCCACTGCCCGATGGGCAATTTTCACAAGCATCAAAAAAAGCGCCCCTCCGTACAGGAAGAGCGCTTTTCAGACTATTCTCTTCCTCTCATCATCCAGCTCAAAGGGCTTACCTCCCCTTCCGGGCTGCTGGTATTGGCACCTGATTCGACAGGTTGCCGGGCTTCATCGGGCCAGTCCCTCCACCTCTCTTGATAAGAGTGTTACTGATGACTTTCAATTAACAGCCTTGCGGCTGAGGGATATTATATCCTCTCCTGTTCCCCCGTCAAGCGGTACTTTTACTTGGAGTAGAGCTCGACCGCCAGGATCTCGTTAACCTCGATGGGCAGCTCCTCGCGCATGGGCTCGCGGATCAGCTTCGCGCTGAACTGCTCCTTGTTCTTCTCAATATAGGGAACGTTGAACGCGACCAGGCCCTGGAAGTTGTCCTGAAAGACCGTGTTGGTGCGCGACTTCTCCTTCAGACTGATGACATCGTTCACCTTCACGCCATAGGAGGGGATGTCCACCTTCGCGCCATTGACAAGGATGTGCCCGTGGCTGACAAGCTGACGCGCCTGACGGATCGAGCGGGCAAAGCCCGTGCGGTAAACCAGGTTGTCCAGCCGGCACTCCAGCGTCTTTAACAACGCCACGCCCGTCATCTCCGAACTCTTCTTGGCGATATCAAAATAACGGGCAAACTGCTTCTCAAGGATGCCGTAGTAGGCCTTGATCTTCTGCTTCTCCATGAGCTGAAGGGCATACTGCGACACCTTCTGGCCGCTGCGCACGGGCTTCTTGGGGTCCACCCTCTTCAACGCCTTGGGATGGCCACAGACGTTCACGCCCAGGTGACGGCACAGTTTGAAACGGGGCTCTCTTCGGGTTGCCATAAGGACACTCCTTTGCTAAAACTTATAAAATTCAGGCCTTCCGGCCTCTTTGATTTGCAAAATCCATTTACCCAAACACAAACAACTTTTGGAGTTTAGCACTTGTCTCCAAAAATGTAAAGCTTCAAATTTTCTTCTCCTAGCTTACGGACGCCTCCGCCGTGAAAGACGGCCAAAAATTCTCAATGGCCTCCTCGTAGGACTCGAACGGGGGGATATCCATAATACTATCGACGAATACGAACTCCTCAAAGTCATCCAAAGCCGTCTCGCCGATCCAGTGCTCGACATCACAGAGCTTATTGCGCGAGTAGACAGGCATCTCTTCACCGCCTCCCCGCGCCCATTATAGCAGACCCAGACGCGCCGCGCACTCCTCACGTCCCAGTGTGAAGAGCACAAGGGGCAAAGGCGCGCCGCTGTCCTGACCGGTCAGGAGCAGGCGCAGGGGATGAAAGAACTCCCGCCCCTTCAGGCCGCGCTCCTTCATGAAAGCCCGCAGCAGAACCTCCAACGCTTCAGCCTTCCACGGCTCCAAACTGGACAACGCTCCCGCCAGGTCCGCCATCCAGGGCTCGCGCTTCGCGGCCGGGCGCTCCGCAAGAAAGGCCAGGGAATCCCTGAGCTCCATCAAGAAGGGATGTTCCTTCGTCATCTCCTCAAGCAGGGGGGCCAGGCGTTCACGGAACGGAGCCAGGCGGGGTTCCAGGACGGCGAGCTCCCTGGCCAGGGCTTCCCCTCCCCTTCGGGCCATCGCCTCCCTCTGCCAATGGAGCAGGTGCCCCTCATCGTGGACGGGCGAGGAGCGGACGATCCCCTCAAGGGAGAAGGAGGCAGCCAGGGCCTTCAGGTCAAAGGGGTCTGCCCCCTCGTTCGTGCCCTTCTGCGGCGTCCAGCTCAGCGTCGCCAGGTAGGCGTCAAGCGCCTCGGGGAGGAAGCCCCGCTCACGGTACTCCCGAATGGGCGTCGAGCCCGTCCGCTTGCCCAGCTTGCGGCGGTCCGACGAGAGGACCATCGGGATATGCGCAAAGGCCGGGCGCGGCCATCCCATCCGGTCGATAATCGCGAGCTGGCGCGCGGTGTTCGGAACGTGCTCATCCCCCCGGATGACGTGGGTTATCCCCATCAGGTAGTCATCCACGGCGGAGGCGAAGAGATAGGTGGGGCTCCTGTCGCTTCGCTGCACGACAAAGTCCCCGATCGTCCCCGCGGGGAAGCTCTGAGGGCCGCGCACAGCGTCGTCGAACGCGGCGGAATATCCCTCCGGCAGCGCCAGGCGCCAGCAGGGGCGCTCCCCCATCTCAATGCGGCGCTGCGCCTCCCGGGGCGAAAGGGAACGACAGCGCCCGTCATAACGAGGAGGCTCCCCTCTGGCGAGCTGCCCCTCCCGCATGGAGGCCAGCCGCTCCTCCGCGCAGAAACAGGGATAGACAGCCCCCTGCTCCCGCAGTTTGTCCATCCACCGGGCGTAGAGCTCCCCCCGCTCGCTCTGGCGGAGGGGGATGTCCGTGGGGATATCCGGCCCCTCATCCCACGTCAGGCCCAGCCACCGCAAATCGTCCAACAGGCGGGTTTCATGCTCCCGACGGGAGCGTTCCGCGTCCGTATCGTCGATGCGCAGGATGAACTGTCCTCCAGCAGAGCGGGCGTACAGGTAGTTGAAGAGCGCGGTCCTCGCCCCTCCAATGTGCAGCTCGCCCGTCGGAGAGGGCGCAAAACGGGTGCGGATCATGGGCGCGCCTCCCCGTCCATGCCCACGCCGGATACGCGGCATAGCGCCGCGACGGCCCAGCAGGTCATGGAACCTCCCCGTCCCTCGTCCCCCGTCCCCTCCGCGGACTTGGCCTTGAGGTTGACGCAGTTGGGAAGGCCTGGGGCAAGGACGGCGGAAAGGCGTTGTCTCATCTCAGGCAGGTGGGCGTTCAGGCGCGGGACCTGGGCCTGAATGACCGCGTCCACCCATGAGACGCGCCAGCCCTCCCCGTGCACCCTGTCCACAACCTGCCGCAGGAGCTCCATGCTATCCGCCCCGCGATACGCGGGGTCGCTCGCGGGGAACAGGTTGCCGATGTCCGGCAGGCCCGCAGCGCCCAAAAGCGCGTCGGCTACCGCATGGGTCAGGAGGTCCGCGTCAGAGTGCCCCAGAAGCCCCAGGGGAGACTCTGCAATGGGGACGCCCCCAAGGATCAGCGGCCGGTCGGGGACCAGCCGGTGCACATCATAGCCCAGTCCTGTCCTTTGGGACAGGCTCTCCCCTTCGGCCAGGGCCCGCGCCATGCGCAGGTCGTCCGGCCAGGTTATCTTGAAGTTCAATCGCTCCCCCTCCACACAGCGCAGTTCCCGTCCCGCGGCCAGCCAGGCCTCCGCCTCATCCTTCGCGCCGTTCCCATGCGCCCTCAGGGCGTCGATTAAGGCGGGCCTGTAAAAAGACTGGGGCGTCTGAGTGATGAAGAGCCCCTCCCGGTCCACGGGGACGACCTCGCCTCCCTCCACGCGTTTGAGGGCATCGGCCACAGGGAGGACCGGAACGGCCCCTGCCGTCTCCGACGTAGCCTCCATGAGACGCCGCAGCAGGGCCTCTCCGGCAAAGGGGCGCGCCGCGTCGTGAACCATCACATAGTCGAAGGACGAGGCCAGAAGACCGTTAAAGACGGACTCGGCCCTCGACGCCCCTCCCTCCGCAACGCGCAGGGGGATGGGGGCGTTTTCATCCCAGGGCTGAGGAACCGCTCCGCGTAGCGGGCCTGCTCTCGACTCTCCTGCCGGGAGGACAAGAACGACCTCCCCGACGCCCGCCCCGGCCAGAGAAGCCGCCCTCTCCGCGCTCCAGCACCAGAGGGGCCGTCCCCTCAGGGGGAGGAACTGCTTGCGCTGTCCCCCCATGCGGCTGCCTTGTCCCCCCGCAACGATGACAAAGGAAAACTCTTTCACAGCCTGCCTCCATTCTCCAGAGAGGCCGTGACGCGCGACTCAAGCGCCGTGTGGAGCGTCATACGGTCGGCAAACTCGATGGAACCGCCCACGGGCAGGCCGAAAGCCAGGCGCGTGATCTTCAAATCCTCCCGCAGGCCCCCGGCCTCATTCAGGACCTCCAGAAGGGTGTAGTAGGTCAGGTCCCCCTCCATCTTGGGATTTGTCGCGATGATGACCTCCCGCGCATCGAGCGCACGGATGTGGGACAGAAGGAACTCCACGCTCTCATCGCTCAGCTCCTCATCGTCAAAGGGGGAGACCCGCCCTCCCAACACGTGATAGAGCCCGTTATAGATCCCCGCCTGCTCGAAGGAGACAAGGTCCTCGATGTCCTCGACGACGCAGAGCGTCCTCCGGTCGCGAAGCGCGTCCCGGCAGATGGGGCAGGGATCGCCCTCCGAGATGTTGCCGCACTCGCTGCACGTGCGCAAATCATCCTTCAGCGAGGCGATGCGCGCCCCCAGCTCCCTCAGCTCCGAGGGGGTCTTTTTTAAGAGGTAAAAGACCATCCTCCTCGCGCTCTTGCTCCCCACGCCTGGGAAGCGGGTGAAGGAGGAGATCAGGTTCGTTACAGGGTCCAAGGCCAGTTACATCCCCAGCCCCATCGCCCCGAGGGCGCCGGTGATGCTGCCCATCCTGTCGCTCATTAACTCCTTGCTCCGCTTAAGGCCCTCGTTGACCGCCGCCGTGACGAGGTCCTCCAGCATCTCCTTGTCCTCCGGCTTGATGACCTCGGGATCAATCCTGATCTCCACGAGGTCTCCCTGCCCCGTGAAGACGGCCTTCACCATACCGCCGCCCACGCTGGCCTCCACGGTCTCCTCCGCCAGCTTCTCCTGTATCTGCATCATCTGCGCCTGCATCTTCTGGGCCTGCTTCATTATGTTGTTCAACTTCATCATGACACAACCTCCCTGAGACTGATGTAACAGGTAAAGTATAGCGTCTTTTTCGCTTCTGTGCATAGAACCGGGAGATTTCCCCGGGCGGACGGGGAGCTTGCTCTAGCCCCGCAAGACGGCTATAATTCTTGGTGTACCCAATTTACCGGCGGCAGGGACGTTCAGGCGTTCCTGCCACAGAAAGAAATGGAGGAAGATCGATATGAGGAAGGTTTTTGCGCTCCTGACCGCGACTGTGCTGGCGGTGGCCGTTCTGGGCTCCGCTGCGGGGGCAGAGGGATGGACGCCGGAGAAGAACGTATCCATCATCGTCGCGTACAAGGCCGGCTCCGGCACGGACAACACGGCGCGTGTTCTCTCCAAATTCGCGACGAAGAGCATCGGGCAGACCCTCGTCATTCAAAACCAGCCGGGCGGCTCCGGCTCCATTGGCTGGACGGCGCTGTCCCAGGCGCGGCCGGATGGCTACACCCTGGGGTTCGTCAACCTGCCGACCCTGTGCTCCAACATTGTGGAACAGCTCGGGGACTACAAGATGGAGGACTTCGTGCCCATCTGCAACCACGTGAACGAGACGTCGATGGTCATGGTGGGCAAGGACAGCCCCTTCAACACGCTGGCTGAGCTTGTGGCCTTTGCGAAGGAAAACCCCGGCAAGCTGAAGGCGTCCACCAACGGCAAGAAGGCGTCCAACCACATCGGCGCGGAGCTCCTGGCCAAGTCCGCCGGGTTCACGTACAAGGCCATCCCTTACGGCGGGACGGCGGACCAGCTTCTGGCGCTTCGTCAGGGCGAGGTGGACTTCTCCGTCGCCAAGGAGGCGGACATCGCCTCCATGATGTCGGAGGTCAAGGTGCTGGGCGTCTTCTCCGAGAGCCGTATGCCGAGCTTCCCGGACGCGCCGACGCTGGGCGAGCTGGGGTACTACGGCAAATGGTATGGCAGCGCCCGCGCCATCGTCGCCCCCAAGGGCACGCCACAGGAGGTCATCGACTTCTACGCGGACGCGTTCAAGAGGGCGATGGAGGACCCGGAGTACATCGCCGCCGCGGAGAAGGCGGGCGTCACGACGCTTTACATGGACCCCGCGCAGACGGCGAAGCTCCTGGCCGACCAGTACACGTTCTGCACGGACGAGGTCTCCAAGCTCTGGGACTAATACGAAGGCTTTAGACGGACGGGGGCGCGGCCCCTTGCGGCGGGGGGCGCGTCATGCCTCCCGCCCTTTTTTCTCAAGGGAGTTGAACATTCAATGAAAAAAACGGATATTGGCGTCTGCGCGGTCATGTATGCCGTGTGCCTCTTCTTCCTCTCGATGACGCTCCAGCTTCCGAAGGCGGCGCGGATCTACCCGCTCTGCATCATCACGCTTCTGGCGGCGCTGACGACGCTGCACGTGGTGAACATGCTCATCGCGGCAAAGCGTGAGGGCGTCTCCAGCGGGCTGGAGGACTTCAAGGACTTCCTTCCAGGGCAGTTCTTCCCCCTCTTCATCATGGTTGTCGGGTATCTGGCCCTGATGCCCTACCTTGGTTTCTACCTCTCCTCAGCTCTCTTCATGGCGGGGAGCCTGCTGTTCCTGCGGGTGAAATGGTGGCAGATACTCCTGGCCGCCGCCGTGCTGCTCACGCTGGTCTACGGCGCGTTCACGGTGTTCCTGGGCGTCCGGCTCCCGGCCGGCCAGCTCTTCCTGTAAAGGAGGTGCCGTCATGCTGGATACCTTAGCCCTGATGGGACAGGGTTTTGTGAGCGCGCTGCACCCGGTCAACCTCCTGGCGATGACCGCCGGCACCACCATCGGCATCGTCATCGGCTGCCTGCCCGGCCTCTCCGCCGCGATGGGCGTCGCCCTGCTTCTGCCCATGACCTTCTCAATGGACGCCTCCACCGGAATGATCATGCTGGGGGCGATCTACTGCGGCGCGATCTTCGGGGGCTCCATCTCCGCCATCCTCATTCACACGCCGGGCACGCCCGCGTCCGCCGCAACAGCCATTGAGGGCTATCAGATGACGCTGAAGGGCCAGGCGGGCAAGGCGCTGGGGACGGCCTGCATCGCCTCCTTCTTCGGCGGGCTGCTCTCCTGCATCTCGCTGTACTTTTTCGCGCCCATCCTGGGGCAGCTGGCGATGAAGTTTGGCTCCCCGGAGTACTTCTGGCTCTCCATCTTCGGGCTCACCATCATCGCGGGCGTCTCGTCCAAATCCATGGTGAAGGGCCTGATGAGCGGCGCGTTCGGGTTGTTGCTCTCCACCATCGGCATGGATCAGATCGAGGGCGTCAAGCGGTTCATGTTCGGGCAGAGCTCGCTGTACGACGGCATTAACGTGACCTGCGCGCTGATCGGGCTCTTCTCCATGAGTCAGGCGCTCATCCTTGCCGAGGCCAAGATCAAGGAGCGCGCGCGGGCCAAGGAGTTCAGCGACTCCATGCTGTTGAGCCGGAGTGAGCTCAAGGCCATCGCGCCGACCATCGGCCGGTCGTGGATCATCGGCAATCTCGTGGGCATCCTGCCGGGCGCCGGAGCGTCCATCGCCTGCTTCATGGGGTACAACACCGCACGGCAGTTCTCCAAGCATAAGGAGCTCTTCGGCCACGGCAGCTACGAGGGCGTGGCGGGCTCGGAGGCGGCGAACAACGCCGTAACGGGCGGGTCGCTCATCCCGATGCTGACGCTGGGCATCCCCGGCGAGAGCGTGACGGCGGTGCTGATGGGCGGGCTCATCATCCAGGGCCTGACGCCGGGGCCGAACCTCTGCGTGGGCGAGACGGCGAAGATGACCTACACGTTCTTCGCGGGTTTCGTGCTGATCCAATTCTTCATGCTGGGCATCGGGTTGCTGGGCTGCCGGGGCTTCGCTCAGATCGCGCGCCTGTCCGACGCGATCCTCATCCCCTCCGTGACCATCCTGTGCGTGGTGGGTTCCTTCGCCATTCACCAGAACTTCGTGGACGTCGTCATCATGATGATCTTCGGCGTCATCGGCTACCTGGC
>JAFUYV010000009.1 GCA_017476945.1 Fretibacterium sp. | reverse complement strand
TTGCAGGACAAGCATGGTGTGGGAATGGGGACTTATGACATCCTGAAAGACGTACAGCCCGCCCTCCTCCCGCCGGGCACAGAGACGCGGCGTCGTCTGCAGCGGATAGCCATAGAGCGCCATGCGGTTGCGGTCCGTCGATTCCCCAAGGATGAAGACCACGTAAGGGGTATGAGCGTCATTCCGTGTCAGCGTTACGCCGGGCTGAAGCCCATTCTCCATCTCGTGGAAGGACGCCACGTCCCGCCGAATGCCAGAGATCATGGAGATCAGGCGAAATACGGCGATCGCCTTCTGCGGATTGTCTTTCCTGAACGACGTGTTTGCCGCCGAATGGACAAACAAAAGGGCGCCAGCCAGGAACATCAGGAGGAACCCCTCTTTTCGCCTCTGAATATACGCAAAACAACGCCTCAGCAGGGCCAAAAAAAGGAGGACGGCAAAGAAGAAGACCCAGAGCCCTCCGTTGAGCAGGTACATCTCCAGGAACTCGCCCCCCTCCCTCAGGTTCGTCGTGAGCGCCACCTCCAGCATAGCCCTGTTCATGGGAATGCCGTAGTGATAGATTGAGAACAGGTCCACGGCAAAGAGACAGGCGTTGACGGAGAGGAAGAAGAACTTGACGGCCCGGTGCGGGCGCTTCCACCGCCCAAAGAGGCAGAGAAGCAGGATATCCAGAAGAATAACGGGGGAGAACACCTTGGACATGCCATGGACAAGCGTCGCGGCAACAATGTGCCGGCCGTGGTTATCCACCCTGAAATTTTCTATGTAGGTTAAATTGAACGCAACCATCCAGAAGATGAACTCCCCCTCCTGGCGCGCCCAGTTAAATATCCGCTTCACAACATCGCTCCTCTCCTCAATTCACGTAGATTATATCATGCCCTGACCGGCCTGCATTATTCTCAAAAGTGTGGCATAATTATCGCATAAAGACGTTATCGTAGAGAGGTCGTGGGGCGTTGAAGGTCCTTCACTACGTGGATTGTGCTTCCTTGTCGTGGGCTGTTCCCTATGTGGCGCACATGAAAGCCCTTGCCAGCCTGGGTGTCCAGCAGGCGCTTTTGTGCCGGCCGGGGGGCGAACTGTCGCGCCTCGCTCAAGAAGGCGGCATCCCCGTTCAGACGTGGGGGCCCCTCGTCGCGGCCGTCCCTCTGCTTTCACCGAGCTTCATCCAAATGGTCAGGAATTTTTCTCCGGACATCGTTCACACGCGGCTTCTGTCCGCCGCCGGGATCGCGGGAGCGTGGCGTTCCCGGCTGGGGGTTCCTGTTGTCGCGACGTTTGACAAGCCAGGCAAGGCCAAGTATTACAAAAACATTGACCGTTATATTTCCTGCGCGGACTGGCTCAAACACTATATGGCCGGGCACGAAGGGCTGCCCGCCGAAAAGATAGATGTTGTTCACAACCCTGTGGACACGGCACGGTTCGCCCGCAGCGAGGAGGGGCGCAAGGAGGCGCGGACACGGCTCCACATCGCAGATAACGAGGTGCTGCTCGCGGGAACAGGAATTTATATCCCGCGTAAGGGATTTGACGTGCTGATCCGTGCTTTTGCGGGGCTGTGCGCTGAACGGGATGACCTGCGCTTAGCGCTCGTCGGCGATGGGGAACAGCGCGGGGCTTACTTGAAGCTGGCGGAGGAG
Source organism: Fretibacterium sp. (assembly GCA_017476945.1). GTDB lineage: Bacteria > Synergistota > Synergistia > Synergistales > Aminobacteriaceae > JAFUYV01. The sequence continues at coordinate 2,912 of JAFUYV010000009.1, read as the reverse complement.
CTGGGGGTCCGGAACCGGCTGCTGATGCCCGAACATTTTGTGGAAGACGTGCGTCCCTGGCTCTGGGCCTCGGACATTTTTGTCATGCCCTCTCGCGAGGAGGGGTTCAGCATCGCGTTGCTCGAGGCGCTGGCGGCGGGGCTGCCCACGGTGGCGTCGGACATCGCGCCTTTCACCGAGATCATTCGAGACGGAGAGAACGGCTTGATTGCGAAACACGGCGAAGCTGAGGACTTCTCCCGCGCGCTGGGCCGCTTGCTTAATATGGACGAGAACCAGCGGGAGCGGCTTGTCCAAAACGCCCTGAAGACGATAGAGGACTTCACGCCGGAGGCCGCCGCGCGGCAGACCCTGGCCGTTTACCGGACGGTGTCGGCCAAAGTCCTCTAGATTGCGCCTGCCCGCCCTCAAACGCTGAAGGAGGCTTATTTTCCCTCAAGACGAGCCTGCCGGATCGCGGCGCTGATCATGTTTTCCACATCGGCCAGCGTGAAGGAAGGTCTGCGGAGGCTCTTCACAAACTCCAGCAACGCCGGGGCGAACGTGGTAAACGCAAGGATCAGCCCCATGAGCGCAAAACCCCAATATACGGTGGTCTGTACGCTGTCTATGCGGGTGTCCAATGCGTCAATGCGTGTGCCGAGAACCTCGATCTTCGCCTCAAGGCGTGTATTATTTTCCCGCATCTCGCTGCGGAGCCTTTCATTGTCTGCCTTCACCTCGGAGATAGACGTGCTGACCTCACGACGGAGCTTTTCATTGTCCGCCTTCATCTCCAGCAGCGCTTTCTCCAGCAGCGCCTCCATGCGGTCCATCCGCGCGTCAAACACGTCTTTCCTCACAAACTCCTCCGCCATGGGCTAATTCTCCTCTCCGTTTACTCACTGCCCATCTCTCACATCTCACTCTTCCTGCGTCAGCGATATTGTATCATGAATTGTTTGATATAATACGCTGGACAACGGCTTTTTAAGGGGGCTATCCTATGAACGAAAAGAAAACAGGCCCAAGGAGTGTCGTCCTTCTCAGCGATGGCATCCGGGGACATAACCATCAGTCCCTTGGCATTGCCCAGTGGCTTGAGCGCCTGTGCGGCGCTTCTATCCACGAGATCGAGGTCCCCCGGTTCTCCGGCCTGAGGCGCTTTTGCCTGCTGAAGCTGAAGGCCCGGCATCTGGACAAGGCGTCCCCAGAGGAGGCGCGGCGCTGGCTCCAGGCCGCGGGCTTTGGAGCCAGCGCCCACACGAACCCGCTGCCTGATGGGGCGGATACCCTCTTCATCTCGACCGGCAGCTCGGCGGCCCCCTTCTGTTTGGCGCTGTCCAGAGCGGCGGGCGGACGCTGCGCCACCGTCATGACCCCCTCGGTGCTGGGAACGCGGCCCTTTGATTTCGCCATCATCCCGGAGCATGACCACCCCGTCCCGGCCGATAATCTTTTGACGACCCTGGGCGCCCCCAACCACATTTACCGTCCTAACCTTCAGTCAGCGGCGGAAGAGCTCTTTGCCCCCCTGCAGTCCCTCCCGTCAAAGGTTGTCGCCCTGCTGCTGGGCGGGGGGGACGCCAATTATGAGCTTACGCCCTCGTGGGTTCACGATGTCCTGCTCCCCTTGCGGGCCGCGGCGGAGCACCAGGGGGCGGCGCTGCTCGTCACCACGTCGCGGCGCACGGGCAGGGCCGCGGATGAGGCCGTCAAGTCCGCTCTGGAGGGAAGCTCCTCCCTGCGCTACCTGCTCCTGGCCTCCCAGAGCCCGGAGAACCCCATCCCCGCCATGCTGGGCGCGGCAACCCATCTCCTCGTCACGGAGGACTCCGTCTCGATGGTCTCCGAGGCGGCGACAGCCGGGTTCCGCGTTGGCCTGCTCCGGGTGGGGCGGAAGCGGAACCCGCTGACGAAGCTCCGCAAGCGGCTGGGCGGGGGGACGGCGCGCTTTGACGCGCTTTTTGAGGCTATGGCGGGGAGGGGCCTTCTTGAGGACCTGGGCACGAGCCCGGACTTCGAGGCCTTCCTGGCCCCGGCAGAGCGGCAGGGCAGTATGGACGTTCCTTTTAATGAGGCAAAGCGGGCGGCGGAATGGATTTTGAGCCGCTGGGATAGTCATTCTGATGGAGAGAACAAAGCATGAGAATACTTCACATTGTCCCAGAGTTCGAGGAAGGCGGCGTGGAGCGTTACGTCCTGCACCTTGCGCAGGAGCAGCTCTCTCACGGGCATCAGGTCTCGCTGGCGACGGCGGGGGGCAAGCTGGAACCTCTGCTGCCGCGTGAGGTGGAGGTCCTTCATCTGCCCGTCCAGAGGAAAAATCCCCTCACGGGGCTCTACTGTACGGTTCGCCTCGCGCTGAGGCACAGGCGGTGGGACATCCTTCACGCCCACTCCCGCGTCCCCGCGTGGATCGCCTGGTGGACGTCGGCGATCACGGGGCTGCCCTGGGTCATGACGGCCCACGCGCCCTACTCGCTGAACGCCGGGATACTGCCGCTGAAGCACGCACGAGGTGTCATCTGCGTCTCCGAGGCGGTGAGACAGCATCTGAAGGGCCGCCTTCCAGCGCGGTCCATCACGCTGCCCAACGGGGTCCGCAAGCCCTCCGTTACCTGGAACGGAAGGGGCTTCCCCGACAACCCGCGGTTCCTCTTCGTCGGGCGCCTGACGCGGCTGAAGGGACTGGACACCGTGCTGCGAGCACTGGGCCTTCTCAAGGGGTGGGAGTGGACGCTGGATGTTTTGGGTGATGGCTCCCAGCGGACGGAGCTGGAGACTCTGACAACAGAGCTGGGTATAAAGGATCGTGTCACGTTCCACGGGTTTCGCGACGATGTTGAGGCGTGGATGGCGCGCTCCGGATGTCTGCTCTTCCCCTCGCACCAGGAGGGGATGGGGTTGGTCGTCCTGGAAGCCCTGAGCCT
>JAFUYV010000087.1 GCA_017476945.1 Fretibacterium sp. | reverse complement strand
TCCCCGCTGTCCCGTTGGGCGGCGGGGAGGTGGTTTCGCGCCTCCCTAGCCTTGCGTCGAGCTTCAAGCTGAAATTCAGGGGGCGCGGGGGGTACCTCCCCCGCGTCAAATGTTTTATCCGGGGCCCGCCGCGTGTGCTCGCCCTGGATGATCCGGTTGGCAAAATCTGTTTTTTTGTGTATAATACCTTTCGTATTCTTCCTGCGGAGACGTGGCCGAGTGGTCGAAGGCGGGCGCTTGGAGAGCGTCTGAGCAGCAATGCTCCTAGAGTTCGAATCTCTACGTCTCCGCCATTTCTACAAAGTTTAGCCAGCCGCCTTGAGGGCGGTTTTTTTGTGCCCGGAGGCGAAAGGATGCGCAGGAAGGAGGTGTGGGGGGATGAAGAAGGTGTTGCACGTGAAGGGCATGATGTGCCAAAACTGCGTGAAGCATGTCAAGGAGGCGCTGGAGAAGGTCGAGGGCGTGACGGCGGCGGACGTCCGGCTTGAGCCCGGGACGGCGGCGGTGACGCTCTCCGCCGGCGTGGCGGACAGCGTCCTGAGCCAGGCCGTCGTCGACGAGGGCTACGAGGTGCTCTCCGTCGAGGTGGCGTAGGCGCAAAACGGATTTGACGCTGACGGAAGAAAATGATATGATAGCGGAGCTGTTCGGGGCGTAGCGCAGCCTGGCTAGCGCGCTTGGTTCGGGTCCAAGAGGTCGGAGGTTCGAATCCTCTCGCCCCGACCATTCAGGAAAGTAAGGAGGCCGAGAAGGAGGCCTCCTTTTTCGTAATCTTGCGCCTGGGGGGATGCTCAGATGTTCGTCTTTCAAGGGGATAAAGTGCTGGTTCGTCAGGGGGCTCTGGAACACACGGGGCGCCCGGACAAGGTGAGCCGCTGTTCGCTGAAGCTGCCGGAGGTCTGGCAGGACCTGCCGCCGTGGTGCGAGGTTGAGGAGGATTTCCAGCCCGGCGAGGGCGGGGAGTTCATCGGGCTGCGGCAGGTCTGGCATCGTTTTGGGGACGAGGCTTTTCTCCGCGCCGGCGGCGCGTGGCAGTACGCAAACTGGTGGCGGAACGTCCGGCTCTGCTCGTTCTGCGGCGAGCCCCTGCGCCCCAGTGAGACGGACCACGGACGCCGCTGCCCGCGGTGCGGCCGGGCCTTCTACGCCCCCCTCTCACCCGCGGTCATCGTGGCCATCGAGCGGGAGGTGGGGGGAGAGCGAAAGCTCCTGCTGGCCCACAACACCGCCATGCCGGAGGGACGGCTCAGCGTCCTCGCGGGGTTTGTGGAGCCGGGGGAGACGCTTGAGCAGGCCGTGGTCCGCGAGGTGCGGGAGGAGGTTGCGATTGAGGTGCGGGACATCCGCTATTTTAAGAGCCAGCCCTGGCCCTTCCCCTGCTCCCTGATGCTGGGCTTCACGGCGCGTTGGAAGGCCGGGGAGCTGCGGCCGGACGGGGTCGAGATCGGCGAAGCGGGGTGGTTCGCGCCCGGCGACATCCACCCCGCCAACATCCCCGACGGAGCCAGCATCGCCCGCCGCCTGATCGACCACTTCACCGCCTCGGCCCGAAACCCAGGGACTTGACGCCCCCGGGTATTTTCTCGATCTTACTTTCTCAGGCCCGCGCCGATGTTCCGCAGCATGTTCTGACGCTCGACGCTGGAGTGTGACCCGCGGTCCGGCACGCCGGTGGACCAATACCGGTGCGCGCGCATGGACAGGTCGTTCATCCAGTCGTTGAGCCCCAGCGCGTCTATAACCATGGACACTCCGAGGACCACCCACACGAGGAGCGCCACGACCCCCACGAGCTTGAGGCTCATGAGCAGCAGGCGGTCCGTCGACCGCTCCAGCCGCTGCACCTCCGCCTCAGCCTCTCTCTTCTCCGCGGTGCTGAGGGTGCCCTCGCTGCGCCGGATGGAGCGTATCCTCCAGATGCCGGCCCCGCTGCGCGCCCACTGCACGAGCCCCAACAGGAAAACCGTAAGAGCGGCAAACGCCAAAAAAGTCCACATACTTTAGACTGCACCCCTTAGAGGCCAAACACGTGGCGCACGAACTGGACGGCGCCCCGCGCGTCCTCGTCCAGTTTCTCCTCGGTGGCGTCCGGCACGAGGTCACGCCAGACCTTGATCTCCCGGCCGATAGTGCCGCCCGACAACACGAAGGGCTCCATGACGGCGGCGCCCTGATACTGGATGTCCCGCAGCGCCTGACCGATCTCCGCCCAGGGCAGCGTCCCCTTGCCGGGCACGCGGCGGTTCTGCTCGCCCAGGTGCAGGTGGCAGAGGTCCTTCCCCGCGCTGCGGATGGCCGCCGCCATGTTGTCCTCCTCGATGTTCATGTGGAACGTGTCCAGCATGATCTTGACGTGGCTGCTGCCCACCGCGTCGATGTACGCCCTGCACTCCTCGCAGGTGTTGATCATGTAGCCCTCAAAGCGGTTCAGGACCTCCATGCCCAGCACGACATCGCAGTCCTCCGCGGTCTTGGCGAGGACGCGCATGTTCTTGATGGAGCGCTCCAGGTCGCCCGGCTTGTCCATGGGCATCGAGGGGTCCAGCGGCCAGTAGGTGTAGAGCCCGCCGCCCAGGATGTGGATATTCATCAGCTTGAGCTTCGGGAGCAGGTTCTGGAAGAAGTCCATCGCGCGGGAGACGATCGCCGGGTCCGTCGAGCAGATGTTGTCGTTCTTCGTGGGGCCGTAGCCGGAGGTCAGGATAATCCCGTTGTCCTCGGCGCAGTGCCGCAGCCCAAGGAGCTGCGCGTCCGTGGTGTACTTCTCCATCAGCGCCGCGCAGGAGATCTCCAGCACGTCAAAGCCCAGCTTTTTGACCTTGGGGATGTAGTACTCATAGTCGGACGTCCATTCGTGCGTCCAGTAAGGTGCGTAGATGCCGTATTTCATCGTTTCCTCCTCCTATATCCAAGGCTGTTTGCGGCGAAGCAGTTGAGACAATTTTAACACAGGAACATGCCGCCCCGCGCTCTGATATAATCATAGGCAAATCCGGAAGCTCAGGGGGAAGGCCAGATGGTTACCGTCGCTTATGTGGGCTTTGGCGTCAGTGTCCGGGAGTATCACATCCCTTACGTGGAAAACCGTGACGATATCAGGGTCAAGTACGTGTTCCGCCGTCAGGAGGACATCGCGCAGTTCGCGGAGTATGAGCCCTTCTATCCAGAGATTACCTTTACCACTAATTTCAACGATGTCCTGGAGGACCCGGAGGTCAGCCTGGTGGTGGTCAGCGCGCCGGACGTCTTCCACGTCCCCTACGCGAAGCAGATCTTGAACGCTGGCAAGCACGCGCTCATCGAGAAGCCCTTTGCCGCCACGGCGGCGGAGGCGCGTGAGGTCTTCGCGCTGGCGAAGGAGAAGGGGCTCGTCTGTATGCCCAACCAAAACCGGCGCTTTGACGCGGACTTCCTCGCCGTCAAGGAGGTGCTGGCGTCCGGCAAGCTGGGGCAGCTTGTGAGGATTGAGAGCCATTACGACTATTTCAAGACCAACGGCTGGTACGACCATCTGGGGACGCTCTACAACCTGGGCGTCCACACCACCGACCAAATCATCAGCCTGCTGGGGATGCCGGACCACGTGCACTGCGACGTGCGCAGCATCCACCACCCCGGCGTGGGAGACGACTACTACGACCTTGAGTTCCTCTACGGGAACTGCAAGGCATCCGTCAGCACCAGCATGTGCGTTTTGATTGATTATCCGCGCTTCACCCTCCACGGCACGAACGGCAGTTTCACGCTCCCGCCGGTCGTCCACAACTCCGGGAAGAAGAAGGTCGTGGGCCGCCACGTTGTGAACAGGGACCCCGCGCCGGAGAGCCGCTGGGGGACCCTTGTCTACATGAAGGACGGCGGCAGGGTCACGGAAAAAGTCCCCGTGGGCTGCGCGCGCTACGAGCGCATCTACGAGAGCCTGACCGGCGCAATCGAGCGCGGCGGCCAGAAGTGCGTGCGGGACGAGGAGGTTGTGAAGGTCCTCGAGATCCTGGAGGCGGCGACGGAGGTGGCAAAGTCCTGGGGAAAGGCGCAGGGGAGGTCATGATGGAGGAGATAAGGCTCGGCGCCCTGGGATCGGGGACCATCGTCCACTCGATCCTCGATAACGTCGCCCGGACGGACGGCATCCGCCTTGAGGCGGTGTGCTCCCGCAGCGCGGAGAGGGGGGCCGCCCTGGCCGCGCAGTACGGCGCGGAGAAGGCGTACACGGACCTGGACGCCCTTCTCTCCGACGAGGCCGTGAACACCGTCTACATCGCCACGCCGAACCTGCTGCACTACGAGCAGGCCCGGCGTGCGCTGCTCGCGGGCAGGCACGTGATCTGCGAGAAGCCCTTCGTGACGAGGCTGAGCCAGGCGAAGGAGCTGGCCGCCCTGGCCGCGGAGCGGCGTCTGTTCCTTGTGGAGGCCGCCCCGACGATGTTCCTGCCGAACTTCCGCATCCTCCGGCGGGAGCTCCCCAGGATTGGACGGGTGCGGCTCGTGTTGTCCAATTACAGCCAGTACTCCAGCCGCTACGACGCGGTCCTGAAGGGCGAGAGGCCCAATATCTTCAACCCGGAGTACGCCGGCGGCTGCCTGATGGACATCAACTTCTACAACGTGCTTTTGAACGTGGCCCTGTTCGGCAGGCCGGAGGAAGCCGTCTACTACCCCAACCTGTACCCCGGCCTCGCCGACACCTCCGGGGTCATGCTGATGCGCTACAGGGGACACGTCTCCCAGAACGCGGGGGCAAAGGACACGTGGGGGGTGAATTTCTTCCAGATTGAGGGGGAGGGAGGGTATCTCTATGTCGAGGACGGCTCCAACGGCATCAAAAAGGTCCGCACCGTGACGAGGACCTCGGACGAGGTCTTCAACAGCCAGCCCGATCCTGACCGCTGGTTCTACGAGATCCAGGAGCTGACGCGGATGATGCTGGCGGACGACCGCGACGCCCTCGCCTCGCACCTGAACGTGACGCTCGACACGGTGGCCGTTATCGAGGAGGCGAGGAAGGGAGCCGGACTCCTCTTCCCTGGCGACGAGGGGTTCAGGGGGGCTTGTTCCCCTGAGCTTCCGTGAGCGCCATGGGGCGGACGGTTATCGGGATCGACATAGGGGGGACCCACTTCCGCGTGGGCAGGGTGGGCGCGGACGGGAGCGTTGCGGACTTCCGAAAGCTGCCCACGGCGGACATCCTCTGTTCGGGCGACGTGCTGGCGGACCTCGCGGGGTTCATCCGGGACTACAGCGGGGGCGGGGACGTCCAGGCAGTGGCCATCGGCTTCCCCGCCACGTTGGATCGGGAACGGCGGAGGGTGCTTCAGGCCCCCAACCTCCGGTTCATGGAGCGTCTGCCCGTGGTCGAGGCGCTCTCCAGGTCGCTGGGGGTCCCCGTGTTCGCGGAGCGGGATGTCACCATGGCGCTGTGCTACGACGTGGAGAAGTACCGCATCCCTGACCAGGGGATCGTCTGCGGCATCTACTTCGGAACGGGCATCGGCAACGCGGTCAACATTGACGGAAGGCCGCTGCTGGGAAAGAACGGCGTGGCCGGTGAGCTGGGGCACATCCCCGTGGACGGCAGCGCCATCCCCTGCGGCTGCGGCAACGCGGGCTGCATGGAGAACCTCGCGGGGGGAAAGTATCTGGCGCGCCTTGAGAGGGAACGTTATCCCGGCACCGCCATCGGAGAGCTCTTCCTTCGGCACGGCGGTGAGCCGCTCCTGAGGGAGTTCGTGGACCGCATGGCGGAGGCCGTGGCGACGGAGGTCAACATCCTGGACCCGGACTGCGTCCTTGTGGGCGGCGGCGTGCCCAACATGGCCGGTTTTCCAAGGGAGTACCTTGACGAGCGGATAAGGTTCCATGCGCGCAAGCCCTGTCCCGCGGAGGGGCTGAACGTCATTTACACGGAGGATGAGCGGGAGAAGAGCGTCGTTGGGGCGGCGCGGTATGCCTGGAGGAGGCTCTCCGCATGAACAAGAGGCGGCGTCCCATTCATTCGAAGGTTTACAGGATGGTGCTGGGCATCTCCCTGGCCGCCCTGACCCTGAGCAGCGTCGTGGGGATCGTCAGCATGATGCGCATCCAGGGGGACAGCGAGGCCGCCCTGCTCCACCAGATGGAGCAGAACCTCTATGACCTTGTGATCAGCAAGGCCAGGGTGGCGGAGTCGGAGCTGGAAAGATACGCGGATTATGTCCAGACCTTTTCGGATTACCTCCATGAGCTTTACGACGGCCATCCCATCCTGGAGAACTCAGGGCCCATTCAGCCCGCCAGAACGGAGAACGCGAACGTCTACGCCATGCAGCGCGTCCTCAGCGGCCGGGATGTGCCCCTGGGGGACGTGCGGGAGGATCTGCTCCTCCTGGTGAACATGGAGCACCTTTGGAAGCCCATCATGCTTCAGGACAGGAACAGCAGCATCCTCTCGATCTATTACGGAACCAAAGACGGCCTGCTGATCGCCTACGACAAACATTCCCACCTGACGGCCCCCAGGGGAGGGGAAAGCGAGTTTTATTACGATTACTTCAAATCCCCCTGGTACCGAAGGGCGGTGAGGACGAACGGCCTTTGCTTCACGGACGCCTATCAGGACGCCTTCGGCAGAGGAATGGTCATCACCTGCGTGGCCCCCGTCTACGACGAAAAAAATGAGTTCGCGGGCGTCGTCGGCATGGACATCCTGTTCCCGGTTCTGTATCGCATCATTATAGGGCGCGGCCTTAAGGAGGAGGCGGAGGGGGCCTATGCCTTCCTGGTGGACAGGGAGGGGAGCCTGATCGAGCCCTCGAACGGGGGCGAGACGAAGATACGCAACTTATATTACGATTACACCCGTGAGATCGACTACAAAATCGCCGGGCGGATCCTCCGGGGCAAGACGGGGGTCTCCCTGTCGGAAAGCGGAATTTATTACGGCTATACCACGATAACCAGCACAGGGTGGAAGCTCTGCATCCGTGTCCCGGAGTCGTTGATTCTGGCCCCGGTGCGCTCCGTGAACCGCAACGTCATCATGACGATCGCCCTGTTCGTCATGGCGTTTATCATGATCCTTGCGCTGGTCGCGAAGGAGAGCGAGAGGTTTTCCGCCCGCCTGACCGGCCCCATCGTCGCGCTGGGGAAGGACGTGGAGAAGATCAGCGACGGGGACCTGGACTACCGCGCCGCGATTCACGACAACGACGAGATTGGCGACCTGGCGGCGGGCTTTAACAACATGGCGGCCTCCCTGAAGGAGTACATTCAAACCTTCGCCGCCGTCACCGCGGAACGAGAGCGCATCAAGACGGAGCTGAACGTCGCCGCGCAGATACAGGCCGACCTGCTGCCGTGCACCTTCCCCCCGTTCCCGGACCGCAGGGAGTTCGCCATTTACGCGACCATGATCCCGGCCAAGGAGGTTGGGGGGGACTTCTATGACTTCTTCTTCATCGACGGCAACCACCTGGCGCTGGTCATGGCCGACGTGTCCGGCAAGGGAATGCCGGCGGCGCTCTTTATGGTCATCACCAGGACGCTCATCAAGAACCGCGCCCAGATGGGCGGGACGCCCTCGGAAATTCTCGAGGCGGTCAACAATCAGCTCTGCGAGGAGAGCCGGACCGAGCTCTTCGTGACGGCCTGGCTGGGGATACTGGAGATCTCGACAGGGAAGCTGGCGGCCGCCAACGCGGGGCACGAGTACCCGGCCATCCGGCGCGCGGGGGGCTCCTACGAACTGATGAGACGGGCGGTCAACAACCCCGCGGTCGCGACGCTGGAGGGGATGAGGTTTTATGGAAGCGAGTTCTGCCTGCGCCCGGGGGACAGCCTGTTCCTCTACACCGACGGCGTGGTGGAGGCGACCCGCGCAGCGGAGGGCGTTGGGTATGAGCTCTATGGCAGGGATCGCATGATCAACGCGCTGGACCGTCACGGCTCGGAGCCGGTGGAGGCGCTCATCGCGTCGATGAAGCGCGAGGTGGACGCTTTCGTTGGGGAGGCCCCGCAGTTCGACGATATCACCATGCTGGCGTTACAATATTATGGCGGGGAGGAAAAAACGGGAGCAGGAGAAATGCCCGTGGATGAACAGGGGGAATAGGGGATGAAGAAGTACAACTTGAGAGTCTCGGTGGGGGACAAGGAGCTCCGCTTCACCGTCGAGGGCCGGGTCGACCACGTGAGCGTCAGGGATTTTGGGGACACTGTCGCGCTGGAGCGCAGAAGGTATCCCCATGGGAAGGTTGTCTTTGACTGCGCCGATCTGGAGTACATCTCCAGCGCCGGGCTCCGGGTGCTGCTGAACCTGAAGAAAAAGGAGAAGAACCCGGTCCGGCTCATCAACGTCTCGCAGTCCGTCAACGAGACGCTGGACGTGACGGGGTTTACCCGGCTCCTTGAGGTCTTCAAGACCCCGCGGGACATCTCCGGCGAGGAGGTCCAGAAGATGGGGTACAGCGGCAACATCACCGTCTACCGCATGGGGGACGATACGCTGCTGAAAGTCTACTCCGACGGCACGAGCCTCGACGCCATTGAGCAGGAGCGGAAGTACGCCCACGCCGCGTTCCTGAGCGGGGTGCCCACGCTCATCGCCTACGACATCGTGACGTACAAGGGGCAGTATGGGATGCTCTACGAGCTTGTCAAGGCCACGACGGTGGCCTCCCTGATGGAGGGCGCCCCATGGAAGATGGAGCAATACGCCGTGGAGATGGGGAAGCTGCTGAAGACCATCCACACGGCCAGGCCGGAGCCCGGCTCGCTGCCAAAGACCTCGGCCGTTTACGAGGCCTGGGCGTACAGGATGGGCTCGTGGCTGTACTCCCAGGAGATCGAGAAGCTGTGCCGGTTGATCCATACCATCCCGGAGGGGGACACGATCGTCTACGGGAACTTCCATGCCCGCAACGTCTTTATCCAGCACAACGAGCCCCTGTTGATCAACATGGCCGGCATCAGCTGCGGGAACCCTATTTACGACCTCGGGGCGATTTACATGACCCACATGGCCGAGCTTGAACAGCTCGCGCAGCACTCCAGTCTCAAGGCGGCGCAGGAGAAGAAGTTCTGGGATGTCATGATCCGAGCCTACTTTGGGACGTCCGACAACAACTTCATCGCGAAGCAGGAGGAGATCATTCAGGCCGCCGCCCTGCTGCGCTCCGCGCTGTCCCCCGCCGCCAACCGCATGACGGGGAGCGAGGCGGAGCCTTTCATCGCCCAGGCGCGACGAGACCTTTTCCCCGCCGCGGACTATGTGGCCGTCCTGCTGAGCGCGGCCAGGGTTTAAAAGAGGGCTGTTGTGGGCGTCAACGATAAGGGAAAGAAAAGGCAGCCTATCCGGAAGAAAGTCCAGCGGGTGATGATGGCTATCGCCCTGACCGTTTTGGCCCTGACCAGCGCCGGAGGGGTCCTCAGCATGATCTTTATTCAGAGGGACAGCGAGGCAGCCCTGATTCAACAGATGGAGCAGAACCTCCATGACCTCGTCACCAGCAAGGCCCGTCTTGCGGACTCGGAACTGGGGAAGTATGGCGCGTGTGTCCGCACCTTTGCGAACTACCTCTCTGAGCTTTACCGGAACTCCAACTCCATCGCAAGCCGTTACGTCCCCCCGATCAGCGCGGAGAACGCCAACGTCTACGCCATGCAGCGCAGCCTGGCCAGGCGGGATATCTCCATCGGGGACGTGCGGGAGGAGCTGCTCCTGCTCGGCAACGCGGAGCATATTTGGAAACCGGTCATGGCCGAGAACAACCGCATCATCACCACGATTTACCTCGGTACGGAGAGCGGCCTGATGCTCTCCTACGACGCGCAGTCCCAGCTTGCCCTTCCAGAGGAGGGGGACAGCGACTCCTATTACAACTACCTCGACACGATCTGGTACCGCAGGGCAAAGGGCATGAACAGCCTTGCTTTCACGGAGGTCTACCGGGACATCTACGGTAGGGGCCTGACGATAACCAGCTCGGCGCCGTTCTACAACGCGGAGGGCAAGTTTGCGGGCGTGGTGGGCATGGACCTGCTGATCTCCGAGCTGTATGATGCCGTCGTGGACCTGGATATTGGGGAGGGAGCCTACGCTTTCTTGGTGGACAGGCGGGGCAACCTCATTGAGCCCTCGGTCCCTACCGATTCTGAAAACGCCCGCAACCTGTATTACAGCTACGACAGGGACATTGGCAGCGAGATCGCCGGCCAGATCCTCCGGGGCAAAACGGGGGTCTCCCTGTCAAAGGGGGGCGACTATTACGCTTACTCCCCGATCCCCAGCACAGGGTGGAAGCTCTGCCTCCGCATCCCGGAGTCGGCCATCCTCGCGCCCGTGCGCTCTGTAAAGCGTAATGTCGTCGTGATGATGTGCTTTTTTATCACGATAGGGGTGTGGGTCATCGCCCTGACCGTCTTCAGCAGCAGCAGCCTCTCCGCTCGCCTGACCGGCCCCATCGTGGCGCTGGGGAAGGACGTGAAGAAGATCAGCGAGGGAGACCTGGACTACCGTGCTGAGGTCCACAGCGATGACGAGGTGGGCGACCTGGCGATGGGCTTCAACAACATGGCGGCCTCCCTGAAGGCCTACGTTGAAAACCTCTTCGCCATCACCGCGGAGAGGGAGCGCATCGGTGCGGAGCTGGATATCGCGACGAAGATACAGGCGGACCTGCTGCCGTGCACCTTCCCGCCGTTCCCGGACCGCAGCGAGTTCGCCATTTACGCGACCATGACCCCGGCCAAGGAGGTCGGCGGGGACTTTTACGACTTCTTCCTGATCGACAGCGACCACCTGGTGCTGGTGATGGCGGACGTGGCGGGCAAGGGTGTCCCGGCGGCGCTCTTCATGGTCATCGCCAAGACGCTCATCAAGAACCGGGCTCAGATGGGAGGGGATCCCTCGGATATCCTGGCGGCCGTCAACGATCAGCTCTGTGAAGAGAGCAGCTCGGAGCTCTTTGTGACGGTCTGGCTGGGGATCCTGGAAATCTCGACGGGGAAGGTGGTGGCCACCAACGCGGGGCATGAGTACCCGGCCATCCGGCGCGCGGGAGGCTCCTACAGGCTGATGCAGCTGGGCAACAACCCCGCGGTTGCGACGTTAGAGGGGATGAAGTTCCGTGACGACAGGTTTACCCTGCACCCTGGGGACTGCCTGTTCCTCTACACCGACGGTGTGGCGGAGGCGACCCGCGTGGTGCCGTCAGCGAACGCGGACGAGGAACAGGAGCTCTACGGCACGGCCCGGATGCTCGAAGCGCTGAACCGTCATGGCACAGAGCCCGTGGAGGAGCTTCTCATCTCCATGAAACACGATATTGACGCCTTTGCGGGGGACACCCCGCAGTTCGACGACATCACCATGCTGGCGTTACAATATTATGGAAAGGAGGGGAAACCGGTGGAGGACGACCTACTTGAAAAGGAAGGCGAGCTTACCGCCGAGGCGCGGACGGAAAGGCTTGAACCAGTGTTGGCCTTTGTGGACAGGCACCTGGAGGAATACGGTTGCTCCCCAAGGGTTCAGATGCAGATCGATCTGGCCGTGGAGGAGATATTCATCAATATCTCCCATTACGCTTATACGCCAGGGAGAGGGAGCGCGACCATCCGCTTTGAGATTTTGTCGAGGGCGCCGCACTCCAGGCAGGAGGACATCGCCGTCATCACCCTGATAGACAGTGGCATCCCTTACGATCCGCTGGCCAGACCCGACCCCGACGTAACCCTTTCCGCCGAGGAGAGACCCATTGGCGGTCTGGGCATTTACATGGCCAAGAAAAGTATGGACGACATTTTTTATGAGCGCAGGGATGGACGGAATATTCTACGGATGCAGAAGCGCCTTGAGAAGTTTTAGAAAGGGGAATAAGAGGGATGGGCAAGAAATACAGCCTGAAGGCCGCCGTGAGGGATGAACATCTTTTCTTTACCGTTGGGGGCAGGATTGACTCTGTGACCGTCAAGGAGTTTGGGGACGCCGTCGCGAAGGAACGCACAAATAATCCCAACGGGGGGATCGTCTTTGACTGTGGGGACCTGGAGTATATCTCCAGCGCCGGCCTGCGGGTCTTCCTGAGCCTCAGGAAGAAGGAAAAGGAGCCAATACGGCTTATCAACGTCTCGCCAAGGGTCAATGAGATTTTGGAGGTCACGGGCTTCTCACAGCTTTTTGATGTTGCGCGGGGGATGAGAGATGTCTCCGGGAGGGACGTGCGAAGGCTGGGGAGCAGCGGCAACCTCACCGTCTACCGTATGGATAACGACACGCTCCTGAAGGTCTACTCCGACGCGACAAGCCTGGATGTCCTTGAGCAGGAGCGGAATTACACGCGGGCTGCGTTTATGAGCGGGGTCCCCACCATCATCGCCTACGACGTTGTGACCTACAAGGGGCATTATGGGATGCTCTATGAGCTTGTCCAGGTCGACACCGTCTCCTCGCTGCTCCAGTCCAACCCCGGCGAGCTGGAGCAGCTTGCCGGGGAGATGGGGGCGCTTCTGAAGACCGTCCATTCCTCCGAACCGGACCCCGGCGTGCTGCCGGACACCCAGGCCATCTACGAGGAGTGGGCGCAGAAGATGGGGGCCTTCCTGCAGCCGGAGGAAACCGCGGTCCTGAGTAACTTGATCAGGGCCATCCCGGAGGCGAAGACGGTGGTCTATGGGAACTTCCATGCCCACAACGTCTTCGTCCAGGGCAGCGAGCTGCTGCTGATCAACATGGCGGGCATCAGCTGCGGGAACCCCATTTACGACCTGGGGACGGCCTATATGAATTATGTCAACGCCCCCAAGCAGATCGTGAGGAACACGACCGGGCTTGACCCGGAGCGGGCAAGGAAGTTCTGGGACCTCATGATCCGCGCCTATTTTGACACGAAGGACGACAAGGTTATCCAGGACCGCGAGGAGGTCATTCGCGCGGCGGCCCTGCTGCGCGCGGCGCTGTCCCCCGCCGTCAGCGCCATGGATCAGGAGGAGGTCACACAGTGCGTCGCCCAGGCGCGGAGCAGGCTCTTCCCGGAGGGGGACCGTCTGGCGGCCCTGCTGCGCACGGCAAAATTTTAAAGCCCGTGTAGCGGCGCGACCTAAACGGCGTCGTCTCGATAATGCAGGAGGGCGGAGACTGCAAGACCGCAGCCTCCGCCCTTCCCCTGGAGATAGGAAGCGCTACTTGATCTTCACCCCGGACTGGGCAAAGACCGCCAGCACCTCATCGAGGGAGCGGTAGCCGACCTCCTGGGCGACCTCGTTGCCCTTCTCATCAATGAAGATCAGGGTCGGGACATAGCGCACGTTATACTGCTTGGCGACATCGGGATGATCCTCCAAGTAGACGTGTTCCGTGGCCACCTTGCCCTTGTACTTATCCGCGAGGTCCTTCAGCACCGGCTCCATCATCGCGCAGGCCGGACAGGTGGTCGTGGACAGCATCTTGAGCGTGGGCAGATTCGCCGCGCCCGCGGGGGAGGAGAGGACCCCGCCCAGGAGGGTCACCATAAGAGCGAGAAGCGCAAATTTCGTCACCTTCATCAAAACACATCCCTTCAAATTTCAACGTCCTTCATCAGGCACACCGTTTGAATGAACCCCAGCGCAGAAAACGCATTTGCATAACCCTATCTTAATCCTTCTGCCCGCTTATGGCAATCGTGGGGAATGACGAAACTGAGGGGCCGCCTCCCGGAGTGCCCGCTCTTCGCCGCGCGGTAGGATTTGCCCGGATTTGATGTTATAATCCCTTGCAGGAACAATAAGGCTGGAGTGTCCTGAAGCGCCGGCCTACCAAAGGGGACGATGAGATGGACGAGAAGGGGAAGATCGTCGGAAGTTTTGACGTGGACAATAACCTGGCCCTGCAGGTCTGGACGAAGGACCGCACCCCGCGCCTGGTCATCTTCAACAAGACCAAGAACACGCGCAAGCTGATCCACTTCAGCTGGGTTGAGAAAAGGGACCGCAAGCTCTCCATCAATGGAGCCAAGCGGGGGGAAACGATCGCCTACTCGGTGGAGGACTTCACCCCCGCCATTCGCCGCATCCTCACCGAGTACGCCGTCCGGACGAACTTCCGCCTCAAGCTCCTGAAGTTTGCCGTCGATTTCGAGAAGGTGGTCCACTCGCCGGAACTGGTCACGGATAAGAGGGAGTTTGCGCTCCTCTCCGAGGACAAACGCTCCTCCCTGTGGCTTGCGGACTGCACGGGCCCGGATAAGAAGGTGGGGACCTTTCGCCCCTTCTTCCCCTTCAGCGCGGACGAGGGGGAGGCGCTGTCCGAGGAGCGGCTGAACATCGTGGGGGGCGGCCGTGGGGCCGAGGCCCTGTTGAAGACGGGGACTGTCGATATCCTGAAGAAGGCGAACCCCGCGCGCTGGCACAACCCGGTGCGGTTGATGGCGGCCGCGATGCTGCTGGGCTTCTCCTTCTGCGAGGAGGATGGCTCCGAGTTCGCGGACTCCCTGTGGGAGGAGAAGAAACCGGCCCCCGCCCCGACGCACCACCCCATAGCGGCGGCCCCGATGAAGCAGCCCGTGAGGGTGTCGGCCTTCTCGCTGCACACCCCGCGCCTGATAGGGCTGGGGCATAAACTGGTTGCCTTCATCCGCCATTTCAATGTGGCGGGGGACGTCGAGGTCGGGGAGTCGATGGACAGCGCCAAGGAGCTGGAGGAACGCGGCTACGCCCGTTCGCGCCGGTTCGACTTCCAGGCGAAGACCATCGGGGATGTCCCCTATCGCGTCACCCTCTACGAGAGCGAGGAGGAGCGGCGCATTGCCCTGGGCTGTGAGCCGCAGTCGGCCACCATGCGCCACAAGGGCGAGTTGATCTACACCTTCCCCACCGCCATCTATCAGGAGGCCCTGAAGGACGATACGATGGGAGGCACGGAGGATGATTTCTACACGATGACGCAGCTCATATGGGCCCGGCAGTTCAAGGAATGGTATGAGAACGTGGCCCCCTACATCAAGAACATTGCCGGCCTGATAGAGCCGGAGGACGGAACCAAGGCGGAGTGAACAGGAGGGGCCCGGCCCCTCCGCTCACTCCGCGGGGGGCGCTGTTCCCCCCTGCGACCCGCAGATTTCCTGATAGATTTCGCAGGTGCGCAGCAGTTCCTCGTGCGTGCCTGTTGCGTTGATCGTCCCGCCCTCCATCACGATGATGCGGTCCGCGTCCTGCACTGACAGAATGCGCTGCGCGATGATGATCTTTGTCGTGTCGGGAAGGCTCTGGCGGAGGGCGGAGCGGATGCGGGCATCCGTCCGGGTGTCCACGGCGCTGGTCGCGTCGTCCAGGATGAGGACCCTGGGCCGCTTCAGCAGGGCGCGGGCAAGGCATATCCTTTGCTTCTGCCCGCCCGAAAGGTTAGTTCCGTTTTGTTCGATCCGCGTGCCGTACCCCTCCGGCATACGCCTGATGAACTCGTCCGCGCAGGCCAGGCGGCAAACCTCGTCCAGCTCCTCGTCCGTGGCGTCCGCCTTCCCCCAGCGAAGGTTTTCGCGCAGGGTGCCGGAGAAGAGCTCGTTCTTCTGGAGCACGACGGCCACCTGGTTCCGCAGCGCGGTGAGGTCGTAGGTCCTCACATCCTGACCGCCCACCCGGACAACCCCCTCCGTCACATCGTAGAGCCGGGGGATGAGCTGGACGAGCGTGGACTTGGCTGACCCCGTCCCGCCCAGGATCCCCACCATCTCACCGGAGCGGATATGCAGAGTCGCGTCCTTCAGCGCCATGCGCCCGTCCGTCCCGTAGCGGAAGCTCACTCCCTCGAAGCTGACGGAGCCGTCGCGCACCGTCCTCAGGCCGTCCGGCGGGCTGATCAGGGTGCTGCGCTCCGTCAGGACCTCCGCAATCCGGACCGCGGACTCCCGCGCCATGGTGATCATCACGAAGACCATCGACAGGCGCATCAGGCTGCCCAGGATCTGCACGCCGTAGGTCAGAAGCGACGAGATCTGCCCCACGTCGAGGTCCAGGCCCCGGCTTGTAACGACGGTCCAGGTCCCGTAATACAGGACGAAGAGCATCACGGCGTAGAGGCAGAACTGCATCAGCGGGTTATTGAGGGCCAGGATGCGCTCCGCCCGCGTGAAGTCCGCGCAGAGCTCCTCCGCCGCGGCGTTGAACCGTTCCCGCTCGAAGTCCTCGCGGACGAATGCCTTGACAACGCGGATGCCGTGAATGTCCTCCTGGATGGAGGCGTTGAGCCGGTCGTACTTGCGGAAAAGGCGCTTAAACGTGGGCATCGCCCGGCGGGCGACGGCGTAGAGCCCACCACCGAGGACGGGGGCGGCCAACAGGAAGATGAGCGCGATGGGGCCGCCCATGATGTACGCCATGATGAAGGAAAAGACCAGCATCAGCGGGCCGCGGATGGCCGTGCGGATGATCATCATGTAGGCGTTCTGCACGTTGGACACGTCCGTGGTCAGACGCGTGACCAGGGAGGCGGTGGAGAAGCGGTCGATATTCTCGAAGGAGAAAGCCTGCACGGCGCGGAACAGGTCGCTGCGGAGGTTTTTGGCGAAGCCGCAGGACGCGGTGGAACAGGCGTTGCCGGCCAGGATGCCGAAGGCCAGCGACAGGCACGCCATGACAACGAGGAGCGCCCCGTCCTGGGCCAGCGTCCCCAGGTTGAGGCTCAGGGGGATGCCCTGACCCTCTGCCCCTCCCAGGCTGGTCCCCGCCGCACGGATCTGGTTGACCAGCCGCGCGACAGCGAAGGGGATGACGCACTCCATCACCACCTCCAGCGAGACGAAGAGAGGCGCCTCCAGCGACTCCTTCCTGTACTCGCGGATGCTGCCGGCGAGGATCTTATAGACGGACATGGGCCCCGGCAGGGCTCACTGACGGGCTTTTGCCCGCTTGAGCATCCTGTCCCGGTCAAGCGGCCTGACGTTCTCCACAATCCACTCGCGCATGGAGGCGCCCTCCGGCGTATCCTGGGAGGCGGAGAGGAAGCTCAGCTCGATCCCCAGCTCCTTCGCCACGTCGTGGGCCAGCACCGGCCACACCTTGCCGATGTCCCCAATGATGGGCAGACTGCCCTCGTGGCGCGCAAAGGCGGACATCTCCATGCGGAAGGGGATGTGGGCCACCTTGGTCTTGGGCAGGCCCTTGTCAATGGCCTCCTGCACCATCTGATTCAGCTCCGTCGCGCGGCGGAGGTTTTCGTCCAGGTCGACGCGGATCAGGGCTTTGTCGCGCAGGCTGTAGGTCGCCTGGCCGGACCACGAGGCCCAGATGCCGTGGCCCGTGTAGCACTCAAAGGGCCCGTCGTGGATCTCCTGCGTCAGCGCCACGGCCGACTCAATGATGACGTCGCACGAGGCCAGCATCCGCGAGATGCGCATGGAGCGCCCGGAGACGGGGATGCTGTCGCCGATGGACATGCCCACGGCCCCGCCGCCCACAAGCTGCGGGATCGTCACCAGCACGGGCACGCCGCGGGCGTCCGCCGCGCCGAGCATGGTCCGCGGGTCGCAGCCCCAGCCCGCAACCTCCTCAAAGGGCAGGCCGTACATCCGCGCGAGGGCCAAAATCTCCGCCGCGATCCTCTCGCCGCGCAGCCCCATCGGATAGGCCATGTTCCCCGCCGCCTTGATGATCTCGCTGTGGACCGGCAGTTTTTTGCCGCGCTCCAGCAGCGCGTCGTCCAGGGGCATCTCGCGCTTCAGCGCGTCCCACTCCGCGTCCGTCATGCGCGTGAACTCGAACAGGTCCCCCCTCGGCATCGTGCTCATATCCATGCCCAATGCCGCCGCATCCACGCGGAACACGCGGTCCAGCGCGCCGCCCATCTCGTGCGAGATGACCGCCGAGCTGGTGGACACCGCGTCAACCAGGCCCACGCGGATGAGCTCCGCGATGAGCGTCGTGACGCCCTCATGGATGTTGGGGCCGCTGCCGGTGACAACCATGACCTTGCCGCCGCGCCTCTTCGCTTCCACGATGCGCCGCACAGCCTCCGTGAGCGTTGCCCGTGACCGCTCGTCCAGCGCCGCGCGAAACTCCTCAACCCGCGGCGCCCCAAACAATGTCTTTTCGCTCATGATGTAACCCCTCTTTCAATGCTAAGCATAAAAAAACTAAAAATAGTCGCTTAACAATGAGGAAATATTAAACCAAGCCCAGGTTTATGTCAAATTAAGCTCAAATAGAATTAATTTATGCAAAAACGGAACCGTCCACT
>JAFUYV010000086.1 GCA_017476945.1 Fretibacterium sp. | reverse complement strand
TGTTACCGTTAGTGCATCTTCCACAAGAGAGGCTCTGGAAAAGGCGAAGGCTGCCTGGAGACAAGGGAAAATAGTATTGTCCCCTGAGAATTTTATGTCCGTGGAGTACGATATCTTTGACGGCAATCTTGAAGATTTTAATGAAGGGTCATTGGAATGAACCTCTTCTTTCCTGACATAAGCAATCTACAATATAAGAGCCAGTCACAGCGTATCCGTGTGGTTAGTGAACTCTGGATGCAAAATGAAATGTATTGTCCAGCATGTGGAAAGCCTCATCTTGTGAAGACTCCAAATAATGCTAAGGTTGCAGACTTCTTTTGTGATGCATGCGGTGAAATATACGAATTAAAAAGCAAGAGTGGTCCCTTAGGCAACAAAATCTTAGATGGCGCTTATTTCTCTGCATTGGAACGTATCACCAGCAGCACAAATCCCAACCTGTTCGTTCTTCATTATTGCGAATGTGATGTTATTGATTTAATTTTGATTCCAAAATATTTTTTTACTCCCGATGTTCTTCAACGACGTAATGCTTTGTCCCCGAACGCCAGAAGGGCAGGATATATAGGGTCTATAATTCTATATGACAGAATACCCGTTCAGGGAAAAATATCAGTTATTGAAGCGCAAAGTGAATTAGACAAGGCTGTAGTAATGAATAATTACAAGAAATCTGAGAGATTGAGAGTTAATGATTTAACTACGCGTGGCTGGTTAATAGATGTGTTGAATTGCATTAACAGATTACAAGGGGAAGAATTTTCAATCCGTGATGTATATGAATTCACGTCAGAACTTGAAGAAAAGCATCCCGATAATCGTAATGTTCAGGCAAAAATTCGCCAACAGTTGCAGCTTTTGCGTGACAAACACTTTATAGAATTTTTGGGGAAAGGGACATATAAAAAATCTAGATAGCAACGCCGAAAAATGGAGAACTTAGTGGAGGGCTATTTGAAGAAATCAGGCGTTGAGTACTACAAGGAAATGTATCTGTCAGATATAGAGCAAAAATGGAATATCAGCCTTGCAGCTATTTCTGCGGAGGGCACATCGACAAAACGTTGGGATTTCGTCGTTAAGACTAAACCGTGTCTTTACGTTATCGAAACGAATTTTTATACCAGTGGCGGTTCAAAACTCAATGAGACGGCACGAAGCTATAAGATGATTGCCGAGGAGGCCCGGCAGATTGAAAACTTTGCTTTTGTGTGGATCACAGACGGCGGCGGCTGGAGTAGCGCACGCCGAAACCTGGAAGAGACTTTCAACGTGCTTGACACTCTCTATAACATCACGGACATGGAAAACGGAGTATTCGACAAGCTGTTTAGCTGAATTAAGCCCTTTTCCGTCCCCTGAAGCGGTACATCACCCACAACGTGGAGACGAAGCTGGCCCGCGCTCTGATCTCCGGCAGCGTCTCCGACCACTCAACCGTCGAGGTGGACGCGCGGGACGGGGAGCTGACGTTTGGTGTCGCGGGAACAAAGTAGCCGTTCCAACAGCCCGGAGCTCCGCCTCCGGGGCTCTGCCTGGGGGATGCTGTGGGACGGTCAGATCATAGATTTCCCGGTATTCCCGGCCGACGGATTGTGTTAAGCTAAAGGGCATTGTGATGACTAAGCAAGAGGGGATTGAACTTTGACCTTTGAATTGATGTCCAATGGAACCTTGGCGAAGCTGCCGCAGAACCCCCGGCCGGAGGGGGCGCCCATCCCGGGCGGGCCCTTTGTGCTGCTGCTCCTGCCGCATAACCGTTACCTCCTGGGGACCGCGGACGGCGGCACGGCGGGGGGCGAGCGCTGGGTGTGGGGAAGGCCGGGCGGCAGGCCGCGGGAGGTCTTCCTCTACGGCGGGGAGGGGCTTGCCCTCTCCACGGACGGGGCGGCCCCCGTTCATCTCTCCGGTGAGACGACAGCGCGTCTCAAGATGGAGCTTTTGGCGCAGACGGCGCCGCCGGGGGACCATCTTCCGGCCGCGCTCATCCTCCGGGGCTTCATGAAGGACCACGCGGCCTTCTCGGAGGACTTTCAGGATGAGACGGCGTTTGCCCGCTCTCTTGAGGCCGACGAGGTCCTCTTCAAAGCCTATTGGGCCCTCCGCCTCGCCCTGGCGCACGGGGAGTTTGACGCGGCGGCGCGCCTGAAGGCCTGGCTCAAGGCGGGGCCGGGTGCGTTTGAGGGCCAGGAGCCCCGGCCGCGGGTCTGGTTCTCCCTTCTCGACCTTCCCTCCGAGCCGGATATCCAGGAGCTGGCGGAGCTCTCCTTCTCCCGTGAGGACCTTCAGCACATGGTGGCGCAAAGGATATCGCCTCTCCTGCTCTTCAACCCCCGCTCCGGCTACCTGGTGCTTGCCCGCTTTGGGAGACAGGGGGCTCCCGCCTCCCAGGACGGCTTCCCCGCGAGCTTCTTCGTCTGGGCTTTCCTCCCGCCCAGGCTCTGGGGGGAGCTCCGGGAACGCCGGAAGCTGCCCATGCACGAGCTGCTCCTGGCCCTGTGGGGCCAGCACGACGTGGAGCGTGCCCTTGAGGAGCGGGCGCGCTATGCCCCATTGGGGCAGGGGTCGTGTCCCTCGCCGGGACAGGGGCCGCGGCCTTCGTCCGGCGGGGGTGTTGTGGTATTATGATAGTTGTCGGCGCGGCGTGAGGATGCCCGCCGTGCGGGATTTGAAAACGCAGTAAAGGGGCAACCCAGAGTGAAGATTATCTTTTCCGGGGTCACCAAGGTCTTTGACCCCGATATCGTCGCCCTGCGGGATATCAATCTCAGGATTGATAAGGGGGAATTTGTCTACGTCGTCGGGGCCACCGGTTCGGGGAAGTCAACATTCCTCAGGCTTATCACGCGGGAACTCCTCCCGACAAGGGGGACGGTCTCCGCCGGCAGCTTTGACTTGCGGGGGATGCGGCGGGCGGACATCCCCTATTACCGGCGGGATGTGGGGCTGGTGGCTCAGGACTTCAAGCTGATCCCCACCCTGACGGTCTACGAGAACATCGCCTTCGTGATGGAGGCCATGGCCGTCCCCCAGCGCGTCGTGTCGTATCGCACGAACGAGGTCATCGAGCAGGTGGGGCTCTGGCGCCGCCGCTTCATGAAACCGGCCCAGCTCTCCGGCGGGGAGCAGCAGCGCGTGGCCATCGCCCGCGCCCTGGCGAACTCCCCCTCCCTGTTCATCGCCGACGAGCCCACGGGCAACTTGGACTACCGCACGGCGTCGGACGTCATGAAGATCCTCTTCTCCATCAACGCCGCCGGCGTCACGGTCGTGATGTCAACGCACAATCAGAGCATCGTCAACGCCTCCCGTCAGCGGGTCATTGAGCTGGCGGGGGGACGGCTTGTCCGCGACGAGGCGTCAGGGGGGTATTTCGCCCAGTCCCGCGGCGACGGGCAGGAGGCCCTGGCGCCGGACCGGCAGCCCAGCCCCGCGGCGCGAGCGGTTAGCTCAGCCCCGCGGCGTGAGCGAGTAAATCATGATGACCACGCTTAAGTACGTCCTGCGGGACATGGGGCGCCTCGTCGTCAACCACTGGGTTCTGGGGCTGCTCACGCTCATCACCGCCGCCGTGATGCTCTGGATCCTTGGGATGACGACGCTCTTCTCCCTCAACGTGGAGAACCTGCTCTCGCACCTGGAGAGCGAGCTGACCATTCAGGCCTACGTCAAGAAGGGCAGCGATGTGGAGCAGGTCTCGCGAAAGATCCAGGCCCTGGAGCCCGTCTATGCGCTTAAGGCTTACTCGCCGGCGGAGTCCCTGGCGAAGCTCCAGGAGAAGATGGGGAGCCAGTCCCGCGCGCTGGACCTGATGGGCGACAACCCGATCCCCTGGAACTTCGAGATCCACGTCCGGGAGGTGGGGCAGGTCGAGCCCCTCGTGCGCACTCTGGCCGCGATGCCGGAGATTGAGGACGTCGTCTACGCCGGCATGGTCGTCCAGCGGATATCGGCGCTCTCCGCGGTGTCCTCCCGCGTGGCGCTGATCATGTTCGTCCTCGCCGTCGTCATCACGGCCCTGGTCGTCTACAACACCATTCACATCTCCCTTTACTCCCGCCGAGAGGAGATCGGCATCATGTACCTCGTCGGGGCGACGAGGACCTACATCGCCACGCCCTTCGTCCTGGAGGGGACCCTGCTGGCCTTCCTTGGGGCCCTGATCGCCGTGGGGGGCATTGCCCTGACCTACTTCCCCGGCATCGCGCTCTTGCAGGGCAACCTGCCCTTCCTCACGACGAGCCTGATTGGGGACACGCGCGTGATCGTGCGTTTCTGCGTCCTGCTCGCGGGCTTTGGGGCGACGCTTGGCTGGGTGTGCAGCTACCTCGTCGTGGCGCGCTTCATGCACTCCGTCACGCGTCCGGAGTGAGAGAGGGCGCGTTGAGGAGATTGAAGATGAAGAAGGTCCTCCGCCTTGCCGCGCTGCTGCTTGCCCTCCTGTCCCCCCTCCTTTTCCGCGCCGCCCCCGCCCTTGGGGCGGCGT
>JAFUYV010000085.1 GCA_017476945.1 Fretibacterium sp. | reverse complement strand
TTCCCCATCATCGGGGTGAGCGGCACCTACATGGCCTTCATCTCCGGCAACCTCGGCAACCTGCGCATCCCCTGCGCGATGGTGGCGCAGAAGGTCGCCGGCGTGGAGCCCGGCACCCCGGAGGGCGCCCTCATCTCCACCTTGGGCATGGCCGTCTCCATCGTGGTGAACACCCTGCTCCTCACGGCCGGGGCCGTCGCGGGGGTTCAGATCCTTCAGCAGCTCCCCCTGCCCGTTGTGCGGGCGCTTCAGCTTCTGCTTCCCGCGCTGTTCGGCGCGGTCTTCATGCAGTTCGCCCTGCGCAACCTGAAGCTCGGCGTCATCGTTCTGGTCATCTCGGTGCTCATGGTCCTGGGCTCCCGCCAGGGCTACTATCCCGCGTTCATCGCCTCCCTGGGGACCCTTTTCCTCAGCGTGGCGATCGGCGTCCTCCTCTTCCGGCGGGGCCGCAGGGAGGGGCGGTGACGCCATGGCAAACGTCAACAAAAAGGCGGTCATGGACTGGGTGGCGAAAAATGCCGCGCCCTTTGAGGAATTGGCGCTGGATCTTTGGCAGCACCCGGAGCTGGCCTATGAGGAGACGCACGCCGCGAAGGCTCAGATGGACTTTCTGAAGGCACGGGGCTTCAAGGTCTCCCAGAGGGCGCCGGAGAAGCTGCCCACCGCCTTCGTCGCGGAGTGGGGGGATGAGGGCGGCCCCACCATCGGCACGCTGGGGGAGTTCGACGCCCTCGCCGGGATGTCCCAGGCCGCGTGCGCCCATCAGGAGCCGGTGACGGAGGGGGCCCCCGGGCACGCCTGCGGGCACAACCTCATTGGGGCCGGCACGCTGTTCGCCGCCTGCGCCGCCAGGGAGGCCCTGGAGTCCCAGGGGATTAAGGCCCGCGTGCGCTACTACGGCTGTCCGGCGGAGGAGGTCCTCACCGGCAAGGGGAAGATGGCCGAGGCGGGCTATTTCCTGGACGACGGGACGGATGTCTGCGTAAGCTGGCACCCGGCGGACTACAGCTCCGTGACGGCGGCCACGATGACGGCCATGGTCTCGGCGAAGTTCCGCTTCCGGGGCATCCCGGCCCACGCGGGGAACGCCCCCGAGGCCGGACGGAGCGCCCTGGACGCGGTGGAGCTGATGAATGTCGGCGCAAACTACATGAGGGAGCACATGGTGGCCCAGGACCGCCTGCACTACACCATCATCGACGGCGGCCAGGCCCCCAACATCGTCCCCGCCCACGCCGGGGTGTGGTACTTCGCCCGCGCGCCCCACGACGCGGAGCTGCGGGCCCTCTGGCGGCGTCTGGCGAAGGTCGCGGCGGGCGCGGCCATGATGACGGAGACCGAGATGGAGTACGAGCTCCTGGGCGGCTGCTACAACACCCTCCCCAATACGACGCTGAACCGCGTGCTGGAGGAGAACCTCCTCAGTGCCCCCAGGGTGGAGTTCAGCGCGGAGGAGACGGCCTTCGCCCGGGAGATCCAGGCCTCGCTGCCCGCCGGGCTTCTGGAGGCCGCGAGGAGGCGGCTTCCCCAGCTTGAGGGCAGCGACGCGCTGCTCGACACGACGCCCCTTCCCTGCTTTGACGAGGGGCAGTTCGTGATGGGGTCCAGCGACGTGGGGGACGTGGCCAACATCATGCCGGTCGCCACAGCCTGGCTGGCGGCGTGGCCCGTCGGGGTTCCTCACCACTCCTGGCAGGCGGCGGCCTGCACGGGCTCCAGCATTGGGCTGAAGAGCCTCAGCCTGGCGGCCAACACCCTGGCCTGCACAATCCTCGACCTGGCGGTCAGCCCCGATGTCATCCAAAAGGCCAAGGAGGAGTTCCGGACGCGCCGCGCGGGCAGGCCCTATCAGCCCATCAAGGAGCTGCTGGAGCAGAAGGACTGAGCCGCGCGAAGGGAAACAGAGACGCAGAAAGCCCCGCCAGGAAGCGGGGCTTTTCTTTGTTCTTCTCACCAATCTCCGCCGGGATTTTGACCGCTCACGGCGCGGGGCTGATTTAATCGCTCACGGCGCGTGCCTGATTTAACCGCTCACGGCCGGGGTAAAGACGCGGCTGGCACATTGGGGGCAGGCTGCCGCCGTCGCCGCGGGGCTGGGGGCGGCTTGAAAACAAATCCCCGCCGCCCAACGGGGACAGCGGGGACTTTCAGGAGATAAAGATAAAACAGGTGAATCCGAGGAAGACAGGGCGCCGCCCTCACAACGGCGCCTTATCTTTTGTGGCAGATTAAATTAAACTAATGCTTCTTGGCCAGGGGCAGGAGCGCCGCAAGGAGCAACGCCACGCCGCCCAAGCCCAGGTCGCACCCGCCGGAGCCGTTGTTGCTCGTCGGGCCCTCCGTGGGCTCCTTAGGCTCCTCCGCCGTCTCCACGGGGGCCGTCAGGACAACCGGGTCATAGGTCGCGCCGGCGCCGAAGCAGGCCACCACCGTCACCGTCGGGTCATCCTCCCAGGCCTCGTCAACAACCTTCTCAGTGTCCGGGTTGATGAATTTGCCATCGCCGGGCTCCAGCTCGTCGTCCGCCAGGATGACCACCTTGGCGTCGGTGGCCTCCACCACCTTCGCGATGAACCTCAGCAGGTCG
>JAFUYV010000084.1 GCA_017476945.1 Fretibacterium sp. | reverse complement strand
GAAACATCAGCCGCTCCATGAAAGAACGGACCGGCCCTGTCGGATAGCTGAAATAAACCGGACTGCCAATGACGATTACTTCCGCCTCCCGCGCCTTTTCCAGCGTTGGCGTCAGGGCGTCGCGAAAAGCGCAGAGGCCGTTGGTCCTGCTGTTCTTGACCTTGCAGGCAAAGCAGCTCACGCACCCCTTGAACGCGAAGTCGTAGAGATGCACAAGCTCCGTTTCCGCTCCGGCCTCGGCCGCGCCCTTCATCGCGCTTTCCAGCATCTTATAGGTGTTCCAGTTCTTACGCGGACTTCCGTTCACAAACAACGCTTTCATGTGGTTCAAATCCCCCCTGAGTTTTCAGTTTACGGCCTGTTTTTAATCGTCTGATCGCCCATTGTCCAGACGTGTTTTCCCTTCGCGGAGTTGGGGGTGTTCTGTGCCATGACGCCGGCCAGCGCGTGAGGAACATAAGGCTCTTCCAGGTAGGAAATCTCCCGCCCCGTCAGCGTCAAATCCACCGCCTTGACCGCGTCCTCGATATGACGCGGCTTCGTCGCCCCGACAACAGGCGACGTCACCTTTGTCAACAACCAAGCAAGGGAGACCTCCGTCATGGTGACGCCTTTCTTATCCGCAAGCTCCGCCACCCTGGAGATAATCATTCCGTCCTGCTCTCGCGTTGCGTCGTATTTGAACTTTGCGTAGCTGTCCTCCCGCAGGCGTTTAGAGTCCTCGCCGGACTTTCTGGACAGCCTCCCGCTCGCCAGCGCGCTGTACGGCGTGAGAACGATATTGTCCTCACGGCAATAGGGAACCATCTCGCGCTCCTCCTCGCGGAAAATCAAGTTATAATGACCCTGAATGGACACGAACTTCGGGAAGCCCTCTTTTTCCGCCAGCGCGTTCGCCTTCGCAAGCTGCCAGGCGAAACAGTTGGAGATGCCGGTGTAGCGCACCTTTCCCGCTTTCACCACCCTGTTCAGCCCATCGAGGATATCGTGAACCGGCGTCTGCCAGTCCCACATGTGATAGATGTAGAGGTCGATGTGATCCATGCCCAGATTACTGAGGCTTGTGTTCACCATGTTCTCAATGTGCTGCTGTCCGCTGACGCCCTTCTCGATCTCCTCCTGCGTCCTGGGGAGAAACTTCGTGGCCAGCACCACCTCGTCGCGCTTCACGAAATCCCTAAGAGCCCGGCCGACGTACTGCTCGCTGGTCCCGCTCTGATATCCAATCGCGGTGTCGTAAAAATTGACGCCCAGCTCCAGCCCGTGTTTGATAATCTCCCGGCTGCGTTCCTCGTCCAAAGTCCATGAGTGCTGTCCCCGCGACGGGTCGCCAAAGCCCATGCACCCCATGCAGATGCGCGAGACCGTTAAATCTGAATTGCCGAGCTTCATATATTGCATCCTCTTCACCTCTTCGTTCTTATTCCTTGACCCCCAACAGCTTCCTGACGCAGGCATAGACCATCTCATAGACCGAAAGGTATACATAATTGACCTCTGCGGCCTTCATGGCTTCACGCTGCTTTTCCGTCACGGCCGTGTAGGGATAAATCCCATAGATGAACGGGAAAAAAGCATAGAGAAAATCCTGTTTTTCTTCCGCGGTCATCGCAGGGCGAAACTTCTCCAGGCACCGGGCAACCGCCCTCATGGAATTTCCGTATGCCCTCTTAAATTCCACAAGGCGCTCCGGGCGGCTGTTCGCCTCCATGTCATAATGATTCATGGACAGCAGCTTCAGGAGCCGTTCACGCCTTTCAAGAGAATGGGCAAACTCCTGGGCAAGCTCATCTGCGGTCAGAGTGTTGTGCGTTTCAAGAATCGCCTCAAGGTCCGCCGTCCATGCCTCATATTCCCTCTGATGGAGCGCGAGAAATATCTCCTCCTTGGTCTGAAAATAATTATAGATAGCGGCCCGCTTGCACGAGGTCAGCCCGCCAATCTCCTTGATGGTGATATCCCGGAAGTTCATCGTCTCATAAAGAGACGCGCATACGTTCACGATCTCATCTTTCCTGGCGTTGGTCCGTTCGGGCGATATTTTGGGCACATCCTGTCCCCCTTTCCAAAACATAAATTGACACTGTGTTGATTATTATAAAAAAATAACAACACGGTGTCAATAAATTTCACTTCGGGATAAAAGAGGTTTAGGACGTACCGCGCTCCTGTGACGCCGCTCAGACCTCGATAATCTCCCTCGGCAGAGTTGAGAGCCGGCGCGCACTGTCCCCCTCAGCAACCCAACAGTCGCAGGACGTGATGACCGCCCCGTCCTCCAGGCGCACCGAGGGATGGAGGTTAAACCGCATCCCCGCCACAACAATCGTCTCGTCCCCGGCGGCAATGCAGGGGATCTCCCACACGTCCACGCCCTGTCCATGGCCGATGGGCGCACCCTGAGAGAACATCCCGTCATACCCACAGGCCTTCAGCGCCTCCTCGGAAGCACGGGCTACGTCTCCTACCCGCGCACCTGGCCGAATTTTAGACGCGGCGGCGGCCTGCGCCTCTCCCACGGCGGCAAAGGCGCGGGCATATTCTTCTTTAGGTTTTCCCAGGGAGAGCAGATGCGTGGTCTCCCCCATGTGCCCCCCGGCGGCGGCGTGCTCCAAAATGATACAGTGGCAGTCGCCCCTCTGCCAGACGTGCGCCCTCTCCCGAGCCTGGGCCATCAGCGCGAGGCCGGGCACGGACCCGGAGGCGGACATCCAGTAGAGCTCCTCCGCGCCGGAGGACAGGGCAAAACGCGATGCCTCCGCCACGGCGTCCACCTCGCGCCCGCCAGGCTTCACCAGACCAAGGTAATAATGAAAGACCTCCTCATTCAGCTTGACGGCGGCCTCGGAGAGACGGATCTCCTCCGGGCTCTTCACCATAAGCTGGCGCTCAAGCTGTGGAGCAAGGCTGACGAGAGGAATGTTGCCAAGGGTTTGCGACAGGGAGGCCTGGAACGCCGCGCTCATCCCCCGGCCGGCAGTGGCCGCACGCCGTACGCCGAGGGCTTTGATAAACTCCGCCGCACTCCGGCACGGTGCGGTGGCGTACTCCAGCGCCGGAATGACCTTCACCTCGTCCGCGGCACAGTATGCCCGCGCGAACTCCGCCTCCGAGGCGTCGTGGACGAAGAGCGTCACAGGCCCCTCCAGAGGCATCACAAGATATTCCTCAAAGACCGGCGTGGGCCAGTCCACGAGCCAGCGCAACAGCCCCCGCGCCATGAGCTGTGGCGAGCCGAAAGCCACCAGCGCCTCCACCCCGGCCTGTTCCATCTCCCATCGCACAGCCTTCCAGCGGCGGAAGAGCTCCTGCCTGGAAATATAACGCGTTCCCTTCATTTTCCTATTCCTCCTACATCTTCATGCCCACCGCGGCGGGGAGGAAGGTGATGAGCCACGGGACGTAGGTGATGAGCAGCAGGCAGATAATGCCCGCGATGAGGAACGGCCATACTCTTGACACAAGGTCCTTCATGGATATCTTCGCGATGTTGCAGGCCACAAAGAGGTTTGACCCCACGGGGGGCGTCACCTGGCCCAGGGCGAAGTTCGCCGTGGCGATAACGCCAAAGGCCACCAGCGAATAATTCATCTCCTTGAT
Organism: Fretibacterium sp.; assembly: GCA_017476945.1. GTDB lineage: Bacteria > Synergistota > Synergistia > Synergistales > Aminobacteriaceae > JAFUYV01. The sequence goes on along the minus strand of JAFUYV010000084.1, from coordinate 5,293 downwards.
GATGGGCAGGAGGATAGGCATGAGGAGGTAGAAACCCGAGGCCGAGTCCATAAAGCACCCCGCGATGAGGAAGATGACGGTGATGAGCAGGAGCATCAGCGTTTGGTCGTGCGTAATGGCCAGCAGATCGCCTGTGAGCTGTTTCGCCACGCCGGAGGTCGTCAAAATCCACGTGAACGCCCCCGCGCAGCCCATGATGAACATGATGACCGCCGAGGAGACGGACGCCTCCACGAAGATGTTCCAGAGCTGGCGCAGTTTAATCTCCCGATAGACGAACAGCCCCACGAACAGGCCATAGACCACAGCCACGCCCGCCGCCTCCGTGGGCGTGAAGATGCCGCCGTAAATCCCCCCCAGGATGATAATGGGCATGAGGAGAGCCCAAATTGCTGCCCGGAACGTCCGCCAGCGCTGGCCCCAGCTTTGTTTTGGCTGGGCAATCACGTTCTCGTCCCGGCGAAGGCAGGCCAGCGCCGCCAGCGAGAAGGCCAGGCCGAACAGGAGCCCCGGCACGATGCCGGCGATGAACATCGTCCCCACAGAGACCTCCCCCGCCAGCATGGCGTAGATGATGAAGGGAATGCTCGGCGGGATGATCATGCCAATGCCCCCGGAAGAAGCCACAAGCGCCGTGGCGAAGTTCTTGTTATAGCCCTTGTCCGCCATGGCCGGGATAAGTACGCCCCCGATGGCGGCCACCGTGGCGGGGCCGGAGCCGGAGATGGCCGCGAAGAAGCACGCCACCACCACCGTCACCACCGCCAGGCCGCCCTTGCGGTGTCCGACGCAGGAGTTGGCAAAGTCGATGAGGCGGCTGGATATGCCCGCATAGTCCATGATGACCCCCGCCAGGATGAAGAAAGGGATGGCAAGGAGCGTATATTTGGCAATGGCCGCGTAAAACACGGTGGGCAGCACGGAGAGCTTGAACCCCAGCGAGGTCATGCCAGCGACGGCAGCCAGCCCCATGGAGGCCGCCACCGGCACGCGCAGAATCAACAGCGCGAAGAATGTGCCTATCAGGATAAGGGTGGTCATGCCGCGCCGCCCTCCTGATTGGAACTCAGGGGGGAATGATCCCCTAAATCCCCCATCCAACTCCGCAGCTCAAGGAACCCACCGTGCAGCACACTGACCAGGGTCATGACGGCCCCCACCGGCAGCGCGCCCCCGGCCAGGGCCATGGGGATCCTCATGCCGGGAAGAATTTGCCCGTGCCGGATCTGGTTCATCGTCATGTTATAGCCCGTCCAGGCGATGATCATCATCAGCAGCGCGGAGGCCAGCGCGGCGAAGACAATCAGCAGCGGCTGCACCGGCCTGGGCAAACGGTCCGCCGCGACGGTCAGGACTGTGTGGGCGTTTTTGCGGTAGCCATAGGAAATACCAAACATGCTGACCCAGATGAAAACCAGCACCACAAGCTCCTCCGTGTAGGAGAACGGGGTCTGCGGCAGCAGGCGGCGGGCAACGACGTTCAAAAAGTTGAAGAGCACCATGACCGCCATGCCCAAGACCATGACGCCCTCCTCAAAGATATCAAAAACCTTCCAAAATCTCTCCATCCATCTTCCCCCCGACGTCTCTCAATATGAGAGGACGCACAAGAGCCTCACTCCCGCGCGTCCCCAGAGTTTATTCTCCACGTGTCCGGCAGATTAAAAGGTGTAGCCGAACTTATTAAACAGTTCCTCTCCGAACTCCTCTTTGTAGTCCTGGTACACCGGGGCCACGGCCTTCTGGAAGGCCCGCACCTGCTCCAGCGTCAGCTCCGGCACGATGTCGAGCTTGTACTCGCCCAGCTGCGCCTGAAGCGCCTGGTTCTTCTCCCGCGTGATCTGCACCTGATAGGCCATGGCCTCGTCCGCGGCGCTCTGGAACACGGCCTTCTCCTCATCGCTCAGGCTGTCCCACAGCTCCCTGCTGACGGAGAGGTACAGCGGGTCGTAGGAGTAGTTCCACAGGGAGAGGTACTTCACCACCTCCAGCGTCTTCTGGGTGTAGAGGAGGTCCAGCGTGTTCTCGCAGGCGTCGATGGTGCCCTGCTGGAGGGAGGTGTAGACCTCGGACTGGTTCATGGTCAGGGGGTCGGCGCCGATATACTTCAACAGGGAGACGTGAACGCTGCTGCCCGGCACGCGCATCTTCAAGCCCTGCATATCCTCAGGCTTGGCGATGGGGTTGCGGTTGTTGACCACCTGCCGGTAGCCGTTCTCCCCGATGGCCAGACACACAACGTCCGCCTCGTTCAACACGGCCTTCAGCGCCGCGCCGCCCTCGCCTTTCATGCACTTGTCCACGTCCTCATAGGTGGGCAGAAGCCACGGGAAGCACGGGACAACGCTCTTCTTCGCCACGGCGGACCACACAAGGGCATCCTGAAGGTGAATGTCCGTCACGCCGGTCTGCACAAGCTCAATGCCGCCCACCTGGCTGCCGCCGGAGAGCTCGTCCAGCGGGAAGATGGCGATGTCGAACTTGCCGCCCGTCCCGGCCTTCACCAGCTCGACGAACTTCTCCGCACCGGCCTGCCACGTGCTGGTGATGGGGCCCGCGTGGCTGAACTTGAGCTGCACCGCCCCGGCCGCCTCAAGTGCAAGGGCCCCCGTGAACATCACCGCAAGGGATAAAAGAGCAAACGACTTCTTCATAATAACAGACCTCCTGATCGCCGTCCCACAGGGCGGAACTTAAAGAAACTTAAGTAGATAAAATAACAAACTTATAAACAACAAGTACATTTTACTCCGAAAGAGAAAAAATGCAAGGGGGGATGGAAAGATTCCGATAGATTCGATGGAAGAAAGGGGCCTTCACCCTGCCGGGTATCCGTTTCACCGCTCCGTCGCGGGGATAAGCGACATTCACGACAGAATAGGCGTAACCGCGAAAAGCACGATGCGCGAAACTTTCATGCAACACTCCTCCTTAAAAAATAAAAAATCCTGAAACTCCATATACAAAGCATAGGCTGTCCGCGTGGGACAGCCTATGCTTAAGCCCGTGATAAAAACTTTTTGGCGCCCCGCTAGTGCGACAGCAGCGTGAGCATAACACCCGCGGCAACCGCCGTGCCGATGACACCCGCCACGTTGGGCCCCATCGCGTGCATCAGCAGGAAGTGCCCGGGGTATTCCTGCTGGACAACGCGCTGGACGACGCGGGCCGCCATAGGCACCGCCGACACGCCCGCCGAGCCAATCATCGGGTTGATCTTTCCGCCGGACAGGACCTTCATGAGCTGGCCGAACGCGCAGCCGCCCACCGTGCTGAAGATGAAGGCCACCAGACCAAGGCAGATGATGATGAGCGTCTTGGCGTTCAGGAAGGCCTCGGCCGCCATCGTGGAACCCACGGAGAGCCCCAGGCAGATCGTCACGATATTCATCATGGCGTTCTGCGCCGTATCGCTCAGACGGTCCGTCATGCCGCACTCCTTCAGCAGGTTGCCGAACATCAGTGTCCCGACCAGCGGCACGCACGCCGGAAGGATAAGGCCGGAAACCACCGTGCAGATGATGGGGAACAGGATCTTCTCGCGCTTGCTGACCGGCCGGAGCTGCCCCATGACGATGGCGCGGTCCTTCTTGGTGGTCATCAATTTGATGATGGGCGGCTGGATCAGGGGCACGAGGGACATGTAGCTGTACGCCGCCACGGCGATGGCCCCAAGGATCTGCTTCTGCCCCAGCATGACGGTCAGGTAGATGCTCGTCGGGCCATCCGCGCCGCCGATGATGGCGATGCTGGCCGCCTCCCTGATGTTAAAGGACACCAAACCGCCCGTGAGCGCTCCAATGAAGTTCGCGCTGATGAAAGCGACGAAAACACCAAACTGCGCCGCAGCCCCCAGCAGGAACGTGATGGGGTTCGCGATTAGCGGCCCGAAGTCCGTCATGGCCCCGATGCCCAGGAAGATCAGGATCGGGTATATCTCGAACTCAGCGCCGTAGTACAGCGCCCTCAGGAAGCCGATGGTGTTCGTCTCCGGGTTGAAGCCCTCAATGATGCCGGACAGGGGCAGGTTGACCAGAAGGCATCCAAAGGCGATGGGGACGAGAAGAAGGGGCTCAAACCCCTTGCCGATAGCCAGATAGAGCAGAATAAAGGAAACCAGCAACATGATGACGTTGCCCGTCCCCATGGACGAGAATAGGACGGCGAACCCTGACTGCCTCAGGAGATCGCCCAACGCTGTGAGATACATTTCCATACTTCACGATCCCTCCCAAAAGATACCCCCGTCTGGGGGCCGCGTTCCAAATTCATTATGCTCAAGAGCAAACACCGTAGATTAACATATCATAAAAAGCCCAAATTTGCACGCACGAATTCAAGGGAGGGCGCCGCGTTCCGCCGCTCCTACCGGAACCACGCCTTCATCGTATCCAGAACCGTCACCAACTCATCCTCCTTTATCACATAGGGGACCATCGCGTAAAGGTAGTTTAAAAACGGCCGGGCAAATACGCCGCGCCTGTAGGCGAACTGCTGATAGCCCCTCAGCGACGCGGGCTTGTCCGCCTCAACGCAGACGCACCCCCCCATGATGCGCACCTCACGGACATGCGGGGCGGAGAATTCCTCCATCTCGCGGCGGGTGATCTCCTCAATCCGGCGTATTTTGCTCAGGTAGTCCTGCGTCTCAAAAAGCTCAATGGACTTCAATGCCGCTGCGCAGGCAAGGGCGTTCCCCATGAAAGTGGGGCCGTGCATCAGCGCGTGCTCCGGCTCGTCGTCATAGAATCCCTGGAACACCTTGCGGTTCGCCACCGTCACCGCGTGGCCGATGTATCCGCCCGTCAGCGCCTTGCCTAGAACCAGAATGTCCGGCAACACCAGGTCCGCCACAAAACGGTTCCCCGTCCGGCCAAAACCAGTTGCCACCTCATCAAAGACCAGCAGCACGCCATAGTGGTCGCAGAGCTCGCGGGCGCGCCTGAGGAAGGACACGTCATACATCCTCATCCCCCCGGCCCCCTGCAGCAGCGGCTCCACGATAAAACAGTTCAGCCGGTCGTGATACGTCTGAAAGGCCCGCTCCAGCTCGTCAACTTGTGTTGGGATGTGAATTACATTCTTACTGGGCCCCTGGGCCTTCAGGATAAAGTGGTACTCCGCGTCGTCCCCAGCCTCCATTGCCCTGAACGTGTCACCATGGTAGGCGTGCTCCAGCGCCAGGACCATGACGCGCCGCCCCTCGCCGCGATTGAGGTAATATTGCAGGGCCATCTTCAGCGCGACCTCCACGGCCACGCTGCCCGAGTCGGAGAAGAAACAGTAGTCCAGG
>JAFUYV010000083.1 GCA_017476945.1 Fretibacterium sp. | reverse complement strand
TGGCCGTCGAGCGGTCGGCGTCCGGGAACTCGGTCTACATGGAGCCGCGCCTCCTGTCCTCCGTCAACAACGGCCTGATGATGCGGACCCGGGACGAGCGGGACGAGGAGCGGCGCGTCCTGCTAGAACTGACGCGGAAGGTCCTGGCGCGCGACCGGGCCATCGCCGAGGCGGAGCGGGCCTTGGGGGAGCTGGACCTGCTGTCCGCGTGTGACGCCCTGATCCGGACGAAGGGCTGGGTCCTGCCGGAGCTGACGGGGAGGCGGGAGTTCTCGCTCGTCGGGGCGCGGCATCCCCTTCTCCGGGACGCGGCCGTGCCGGTGGACGTGAGCTGCGGCGCCGCGTGGCACGGACGGTCCTTCAATGCCCTCGTCGTCACGGGGCCCAACACGGGCGGCAAGACGGTGGCCCTGAAGACGGCAGGGCTCCTCCTGGTTATGGCGTGGGCGGGGCTTCCCCTTCCGGCGCGGGACGGCACGAGGGTTGGCACCTTCGACGCCCTCTACGCCGACATCGGCGACGAGCAGAGCATCGAGCAGAGCCTGTCCACCTTCAGCGCCCATCTCAAGAAGATTATCGCCATTCTCAGGGAGGCCACGGCCTCGTCGGTGGTGCTGCTGGACGAGCTCGGCGCCGGCACGGACCCCCAGGAGGGCGCGGCGCTGGGCGTGGCGATCCTCGAAACGCTCCGCCGGCGGGGGGTGCTGTCCCTGGCGACGACTCACCACAACCCCATCAAGCAGTACGCCCTCACGACGCCGGGAGTGGAGACGGCCAGCATGGAGTTCGACGCGGAACGGCTGAGCCCGACCTACCGCCTGCTGATGGGCGTCCCCGGACGGAGCAACGCCCTGATGATCGCGCGGCGCTACGGGATGCCGGAGGAGGTTCTGACCCTGGCGCGGGGCGAGCTGGAGGGGCGCGAGGTCTCCGCGGAGGAGTTGATGGGCGAGTTGAACGAGCGGCAGGCGGCCCTGGACCAGGCGGAGCGGGAGTTCCAGAGCACGGTGGCCGAGGCGGAGCGCCTGAAGCAGGCCTATCGGGACCGCGTCGCGGAGATCGACCGCCAGCGGGACACCATCATGGAGGCGGCGGACCGGCGGGCGGAGAACCTGCTCCGGCGGGCGGAGGAGACGTCGAAGGGCATGATCCGCGACCTGGAGGAGGCGGTAAAGGTGGCTGCGCGTCAGGGACTGACAGGGAAGCAGGCGGCGGCCCGCAAGCTGAGGGGCGAGATGGAGCGGCGGAGCAAGCGGCGCGTGGAGCGCGAGGTGGAAAACCGCCCCGCATCCTTCGTGGTGGAGCCGGGCGTGACGGTTCAGGTGGCGGGGAGCGGGGTCGTGGGCCTGGTCGAGTCGGTGAGGAATGGGCGGGCCAACCTGACGGCGGGGGCGATGCGCCTGGAGGTCCCCGTGGACCGGCTCGTCCCGACGGCGAAGAAGGCCAAGGTCGCGGCCCCCGCGACGGACACGACGCGGCATCCCGTGGTCGAGAGCGTGCCCCCCTCCCTCATGGTGCGGGGCATGAACGTCGGGGAGGCCATGCCGCTGGTGGAGAGCTACCTGGACCGGGCCTACCGGTCGAACCACAGCAGCGTCACGGTCATCCACGGCCGGGGCGAGGGCATTCTCCGGCGCGAGGTCCACGCCCTGTGCGCGCGGCTTCGCTACGTCAAGGACTACCGGCTGGGCGGCGAGGGCGAGGGCGGCTTCGGCGTCACCATCGTGAACTTCGTCCGATGAGTTCACCGCGCGGCCTCGAGGCGGGGAAGGGGACCAGCCGTCCCGGACACCCGCCCGATTTATTGCAGCAGGGCGTATAAATCCCGGAGGGTGCGACAAGCCCGGATCTGCTCCGGGGCGATACTCCTCTCGCAGGAACGGACAGCCAGGGCGATAAAGCTGAGGATGCTTAGGGAATCCCACTCCTTAATGTCCATCAGGCTGGAATCCATCGTCACGCTGTCGTTCTCTAAAATTGCCCTCATCTCTTCCAGAAAATCTTTCTCGTTCATGACACTGCCTCCCTTTGAGTTGAGCCAGGTCTCAGGTCAGTTCGCCCTGTCCTGGTCGGCATCGCCCTTGGTGATGTACCACTGGGACGAGTTCAGGGGCTCCAGCTTTTTCCTTGCCCTCTCGCTGAGCCAAATCGCCACGTTCAATTTCAACTGCTCGTAGTCCACGGGCTGGAACCTCGTCGGCATCATGACATGGTCCATCCACGCGGGAAGCCTGCGAAAACCCACAGCCTCAAGGCCGAAAGCCGTGATGTCCGACAGGCAATAGAAATCCCACATGAGCACGTCCCGATCGAAGTTCACGACGGCGTTCGCCAGCGCCACGGACGCCTCCGCCTCCACCGCGATGAACTCCAGAATGCGGCCAATCGTAAAGCGCCCGTTCAAAATCGGCTCAATCCGAACGACGGCCAAGCCGTGGTAACTTCCCGCCTCGTCGCAGAGCGTCAGGAAATGATACCTCAGGACGGGCGACTCCATGTAGCGCCACCTCAAAAATTTGTCATCCCGGCAGGTTCCGATGGTCATGGGCGCGAAGCGGCCGCTATAAAAGGCATCCCATTTTTCCGCGTCCAGCGCGTCAACCTGGATTTTATAGTTCGTCCTGAGCTCACGCGGCGTCACCCGCGGAAGGTACGGCAGGGCTCCATCATTGGGGAGCAGGTTCTCGACGGTCTCCCGCACCCGGTTTACGGCAATCCAGCGCGGAAGGTCCTCCAGAACCAGATTATTGAGCAGTTTATAAATGCCATAGGATGTGGGGCTCAGGCCGATACTGACTTGCATATCCCGGCCACCCTGCTCAAAAAAACGCATGAAGAGCAGGCCAATCCCTTCCTTCCTCGCCCTTGGCGTCACCACCCAGACGGTGCCCGTCGAGGAGAGGCCCCTTTCCCCCGCTAAATTCGCCTCCTGGGGAATGATCCCCTGAAGACCGACGACCTCGCCCTGGTCCCACGCCCCGAGAAAGGAATAATTTTCCTCTCCCGCAAACGCCGCGCGATACGGCGTGTTCAGCACCAGATGTTCCAGCACCGCCGGGTTGCGGACGTAAATGTGATTCTCACTCCACAGCTTCTTGATGGAGTCCAGCAGCAACTCTCGTTCAGTTATCCTGAAGAACCGCACTTCCACGATACATCACCTCACAGCGCCGGCGGAAAAACTGCGTCCCGGTCCTTCGGCAGATCGTTGGTGTCCAGACGAGGCAGGCTGTACGCCCTCTCCCGACTCAGCTCCGCCACCGCCACCTCCGTCGAGAGCGCGAGACGGCATCCTCGGTCCCGGATAATCTCCACCAGCGAATCGTTGTACGCCCCGTAAGGATAGTTCATGATCCAGTTCTCCGTGTCACCGCCAATCCGCCTCAGAAACTCCAGCGAGCGGTCGATTTCCTCCGCCTGCCTTGCCGCCGGCAGGCTGTCCAGCCAGTAGTGGTCGTAACCGTGGCTGCCCATGTACATCCCATGCCGGGCCATGCACCGCATCTGTTCCTCGCTCATGTACAGCTCACACGAGAACGCCGCCTCGTCCTCCGTCACGTATCTTTTGAACAGGATGTCCGTCATTTTACCGCGCAGCTCCTCCGGCAGCTCAACCTGAAGGAGCCTCTTCACAAAGACGACTTCCTTCGCGTCAAAGCGGCCGGGCTCGGCCAATTTTGTGAAATAGTCATCGTTCGCCTCAAGATGACAGGCATCCCTGTACTCGTCCAACAGGCGATAAATATCCTCAATCAACACGGAAATATCCCCGACGGAGGCCAGGATGAAATGCAGTTTGTTGACGTCCAGCACCTTATGTTCCAGAAGCGCCTTCGCAGGAGCGAAGAACGCCCCCTCAATCCCCAGCTCATCAAGGATGGGAAAGACGTTTTGATAATGGTCGGCATAGGCATCGTCGAAGGTGAGCCACGCCGCATTGGGGGGCAACGGGCGGGCCTCATAAACTGCCGCAATCAGGTCCCGCGCCCGCACAAAATTGTAGTGCTTCCGCATATAGGCAAGCTGTTCCCGGAACAGGGATGTTCTCAGGCCCTTAATCCCGGAATAGCGCGTGAGGGGCAGCTCGCGCACGTAATGAT
>JAFUYV010000008.1 GCA_017476945.1 Fretibacterium sp. | reverse complement strand
TGGACCCGCCACGCCAAGGCCGCGGCCATCTGCCGCCGCCGCGGGCGGGAGATGGGGCTCCGGCTGTTCCCAAAGGACGAGACGGTGAGTTCCCCAACCGTCACGGCCTTTTATGTCCCGGAGGGATGGAGCTGGGAGGCGCTCGACGCGGCGCTGCGCGGGCGGGGGCTTGTTGTGGGAGGAAACTACGGGCCGCTGGCCGGGCGGGTGTTCCGTGTCGGGCATATGGGCTCCCAGGCGAACGAAGAGCTCGTCGCGCGCGGGATGGACATCCTCCGGGATGTCCTGAGGGGATGAGCGACTGAGGAAATAAGATTTATAAGGCCGCGCGGGCCTCCCGTGCTAAACTATTGTCTTGTCATATGAGGATAAGGCGAAGGACGGAGGCGGACGGATATGGAGCAGAGGACGCTTTTTGAGCGGGAGGCGGACCAGCCGCTGGCGGCCCGGCTGAGGCCCCGGAGCCTTGAGGAGTTCGTGGGGCAGACACATCTGCTGGGCCCCGGCAAGGTGTTGCGCCGCCTGATAGAGGAGGACCGCGTCTCGTCCATGATCTTTTGGGGCCCGCCCGGCGTGGGCAAGACCACCCTTGCCAGCATCATCGCCGCGCGGACCAGGGCCTCCTTTATCAACTTCTCCGCGGTGACCAGCGGCATCAAGGAGATCCGGACCGTCATGCAGCAGGCGGAGGAGAATCGCCGCTTTGGCGCGCGGACCATCGTCTTCGTCGATGAGATTCACCGCTTCAACCGGGCGCAGCAGGACGCCTTCCTGCCCTTTGTGGAGAAGGGCAGTATCATCCTCATCGGGGCCACGACGGAGAACCCCTCCTTCGAGGTCAACGGGGCCCTGCTTTCGCGCTGCAAGGTCTTCGTCATGAAGGCGCTGACGCCGGAGGAGCTCACCGGCCTGCTGTCCCGCGCCCTCACGGCCCCTCGCGGCTTCGGCGGCCGCAGGGTGAATATGCCCCGCGATATGCTGGAGGCCGTCGCGGCCTTCGCCAACGGCGACGCGCGGACCGCCCTTCTGACGCTGGAGATGGTGGTCCTCAACGGAGAGGTTTCCGAGAACGGCGCCGTCACTGTGACACGCGAGACCCTTGAGCAATGCACCTCAAAAAAATCTCTGCTCTACGACAAGAAGGGCGAGGAACATTATAACCTCATCTCCGCCCTGCACAAATCGATGCGCAACTCCGATCCCGACGCGGCGGTCTACTGGCTGGCGCGGATGCTGGAGGCGGGGGAGGACCCGCTGTACATCGCGCGGCGCGTGGTGCGTTTTGCCAGCGAGGACGTGGGCCTGGCTGACCCCAGGGCGCTGGAGATGGCCGTGGCAGCCTATCAAGCGTGCCACTTCATCGGGATGCCGGAGTGCTCCGTCCATCTGACCCAGGCCGTGGTCCACCTGTCCGTCGCGCCGAAGTCCAACGCGCTCTACGTGGCCTACGAGGAGGCGAAACGGGACGCCGTGACGCAGCTGGCCGAGCCCGTGCCGCTGGTCATTCGGAACGCCCCGACGCGCCTGATGAAGGAGCTGGACTACGGCAAGGGCTACCAGTACGCCCACGACGCGGAGGACAGACTGACGGCCATGCAGTGCCTGCCGGACTCCCTTGTGGGACGGGAGTACTACCGCCCCACGGAGCAGGGCGCGGAGGCGCGCTACAAGAACCGCCTGGAGCAGATCAGGGCGTGGAAGGAACGTCACAAAACGTCCGGCTCCGGCGGCGGAGGCTTGTGTTAGAATAAAAGGGGGATGTCTCTGCATGCCCCTTCATCTCAGTCAGGGTTATGGGGGGCCGTCATGAAAATATGGGTGGACGAGCAGGAAAGGGACGACCTTTCCCGTCTGGCGTCGCCGGATGAGATCCTCAAGGCAGTGGGCGATGAGGCGGCTCATTCAGGGCGGGTTGTCGCGGAAATTCGCATTGATGGCGTGACGGTGGACGCGGACGCTTTCCGTTCTCTTGGCCTCGCGATGGGGAGGGGGGCTCACAGCGCGGCCTTCACCTTGACGCCGCTCCGCACTCTGTTGCGCGAGAGCCTGGACTCGGCGGTGGAGTACTCCCAAAAGCTGATCGCCGGGGCCGGAGGCTTGGCGGCGCAGTTTGAGAATGGGGAGGGCGCGCAGGCGCTTCCAGCGTTGCCGCAGCTCTTTGACGGCGTGGGGTGGCTCATTGGCGTTTATGACCGTTGCAGGATGTTCATGCCGGTCCCCATCCGGGTTGACGAGGAGGCCGCGCTGAAGGCCAGTATTTTGGAGACGCTCAGGCTTCTGGTCAGTCAGGCGGATAGGGGGGACTTCCCGGCGATTGGGCAGACCCTGAGACGGGCTTTTCTCCCCGGCGTCAGGACCCTGGCCCAGCGTGTGAAGGATCTCTCCGGCCTGCGCGCCGGGTTGCAATAGACCGTTTATCCTATTACATGGAGGAAAGTTGTTGTGTCCCTTCGAAAAGGCCTTATCATCTTCATCCTGCTGGCGTTCGGGGCTAACGCGGTTATCATCGCCAGAAGCGTGAACCAGGAGACGCTGAGCTCCCTTCTTGCCGCGGACAAGTCCATGCTGCTGGTGGCGCTGGGCGTCGTCTTCCTTGCATGGGCGTGTGATGCGGGGCGTTTCTGCGTCCTCGCCCTGGCCGCGGAGGAGCGGGTCTCCTTCCGAATGGGGATCGTCCTGACGTGGCTCAACTACTTTGGCAGCGCGGTCACCCCTATGCAGAGCGGCGGCGGCCCCTTTCAGGTCTACGTCCTCTACAAAAAGGGCGTTCCCGTCGGCAAGGGTATCGCCATCACCCTCATCCGCACGATGCTGACCATCCTCATCCTCAGCCTTGCCGTACCGGCGGCGCTCCTGTGGAATCCCGCCATCCTTGAGGGCAGCCGATTCCTCAAGGGGGTCGTCCTTTACGTCTTTGTGTTTATCCTTGCCGTGTGGGCCCTGATCGTCTTCACGATCGCCCGCCCCGACGTCTTTAAAAGACTGGGAAATGCCGTCATCCTGTGGCTGAAGAAGATAAGGCTTATCCGCTCCACGCGCCGCGTCATCGGCTGTATCCGCTGGCTGGACCGGGAGACGGACAACTACATCCTCAACTTCAAGCTGGCCTTTGACTCCGGAAAGTCCTGGATGGCGCTGGCCGTCCTGCTTTCCGTCTTTCATCTCCTTGCGCTCTTCTCCGTGCTGCCCGTCCTGATGCACGCGGTCGGGCTCCCCTTCAACTACGCGCAGACCGTGGCCACCCAGGCTGTCTTTATGTTTATCCTGTACTTTGTCCCCACTCCGGGCGCCAGCGGCGTCGCGGAGGGAGGAGGCGCGTTGCTTTACAGCACGCTCATGCCCTCGCACATGGCGGGGGTGATGTCGATCATCTGCCGCTTCTTCACGGACTACCTCTCCATTTTCATGGGGATCGTTGTCGTCATCCGTATGCTGGGCTGGGGCGTCTCGGAGGGCCTCGCAAGATCTCCTGGACCTTACTCCGGCATAGCCGGCCAGCCGGACGCCGCCCCCCCTGCGGGAGTTCGTGAGCCCGCGTGTCTGGCCACCCTTCACAAGGACGCGGCCCCTGAGGCGGAGGCGTTGAAAGAATCCCCGTCGGGAGGGGGGCGATGAGCACCCGGCTGGGCGCCTGGGTCTTCAGGATGCGCGGGGGGCTGTGGACGCTCTTCTTCGCCGTCGTCCTCCTCATCGCCAGGCCCATGTCCCACGGCATGTCTGTTGGTCTGGCGCTCGTCGTGGTGGGGCAGCTTTGGCGCTTTTGGGCCGCGGGTTCCATTGGCCGCTATCGCAGTGAGTCCGTCGGGGCGGGGCGCCTGACGACGTGGGGGCCCTACGCGCTGATGCGGAACCCTCTTTATTTTGGCAACGGACTTATCGGCCTGGGCTGGGCCTTCATGACGGGGCCATGGGCGCTTCTCCTCTTCGTCCTGGTGTTCGCCGTCCTCTATGGAATGATCGTCATCCCCTATGAGGAGTCGTTCCTCGCCGGGAAATTTGGGGAGGAATACCGGGCTTATCAGGAGGCGGTGGGGGCGTTCTGCCCACGCTGGGGAAGGCCGGGCCTGCTCCCCCTGCGGGAACGCATCCGGGGGCCTTTTGACGCAGAAGTCCTGTGGAGCAGCGAGATACACACCGTCCTCTCGACGGTCATAGGGACAGGGCTCATCGCACTGCGGCTGTGCTATACTTAATCGTCTGAGCCGCGCGTGACAACGGGGCTTTTGTTTAGCTCATTGAGGAGGGAAGGACGCAAGTCCAGGGAGGAAAACATGAATCACGAGCAGGACATGTCCTCGAAAGGGGATGGAGACGGCCTCACTATCAACGACCTCCTGTCGGCGATCTCCGAGACCGAGTACCCACAGTATATTTTAGACGCGCTGGGCCAGATCCAGGCCTGGATGAAGGAGACGGTCAACGCTCCGGCCGAGCAGGGGATGGATCCCTTCACCGCCCTGTTCGAGGGAGGAGAGGAGGAGGAAGGCGAGGGGCTCGACACGCTTTTTGAGCGCCTGGAGGGCCTGGAGGAGCAGGTGGACCTGATCCCTAACGTTCGCCGCCCTGAGGGACGGCCCGACGTCATCGTCGTCAGCCTCACGCCCCCTGATTACGAAAGCGGGCTCCGTACCGCCATTGACTACGCGGCGGTGTTCAATCGGCCTCACTGCAAGCGCGTGTGGATTATCAGCGACACCTTTATCTTCGACGACGTCGTTCGTTATGCCGCGCACGTCGATGCGCTGGCGGGGCAGGGGATCACGCTGCGCTTTATCCTTGTTACGCCCTGGGGCTGGGTGGAGCTGCCCTTGAGCGGCGCGACGGCCTCGAAGCGGCAGTTCATGTGGCGCAGTCCGTGTGAGGAGCGACGGAGCAAGGGCAACCGGGGCAAGGGAAAATGAAAAAATCCGGGCAGGCTTGACAGAAGGCAGAAGAGGCAGTATACTTTTCTAGTGCTTGAGGGCGGGCGGATAGTTCAGCGGTAGAACACCTGCCTTACACGCAGGGGGTCACAGGTTCGAACCCTGTTTCGCCCACCATTGAAAACGCGGGGTCGTAGCTCAGTTGGTTAGAGTGTCGGCCTGTCACGCCGAAGGTCGCGAGTTCGAGTCTCGTCGGCCCCGCCATTCAATAAGACGGTGGGGCGGGATAGCTCAGATGGTAGAGCAACGGACTGAAAATCCGTGTGTCCCCAGTTCGATTCTGGGTCCCGCCACCAGGTAAGCGGATAAGCGGAAGTAGCTCAGGGGTAGAGCACAACCTTGCCAAGGTTGGGGTCGCGGGTTCAAATCCCGTCTTCCGCTCCATGATAAAGCCAAACCCAGGCTAAAGGGGTAGGAGGGGCTTCGTGGAAGACGGAGCCCCTGACTTTTTGTTGTTCCTTAATTCAGCTCCGACGTGCTGGCCCCGAACGCCGTCCCCGCCGTGAGAAGGGGCCCCCACATTACGGCCGCGCGCACAACGTGTTACACGACAGAAAAACTCCTCAGGTATACCCTTTGGGCAGTTACGCCCCCGGTCAGGAGTCCAGGCGCCTGTCTTGTGAAGGCTTGCCTCTTGAAGACGCAGGTTCAAAGATTGACGTTCATGCAGTTTGGATGACTTTTATGCAGGTTTGGGGGGAGTTGCTATAATTATTCCATGGGCGTGCCCCAAAGGGTGGGGAGGGGGCTCGTTTTTTTTGAGGTTTTCATATACAATACAATCCAGTAGGGAGTGTCTTGGACTTCGTGGAGGGTCTATAATAATGATTGAGGTGCACCGTCTGAACGGCGAGCTTTTTCTCCTGAACTCGGATATGATCGAGACGATCGACACCACGCCGGATACCGTGGTGCGCCTGTTGAATGGGCATCGTTATCTCGTGCGCGAGCAAGCGCGGGAGATATGCGATAAAATTGTGGAATTCAGAAGGAGGGCGGGGTATGCCTGCATTGTGGCAAACTCCGCCGATGAGTTTGAAAACCCGGAGGAGCTTTGAGCCCTGGCTTGAGGGCTGCCCTGCGGACTAGGGGTGAATAGGTTTTGGATTTAACGAGCCTTATCGGTTTCCTTGCAACGTGGATCTTGGTTCTTGCCTCCATGGCGTCGGGCGGCAACTTTGGCGCCTATATTGATGTCCCCTCCATCATGATCACTCTGGGAGGCGCCATAGGGGCTACCGTTATCTCCAACCCAGGAGAGCGCCTGAAGACCGTTGGGGGCAGCCTCAGGAGCGTCTTCCTGTTCAAAGAGCCAAACCTCGTCTCGATGGTGCAGATGCTTGTCAGCTTCGCGGAGAAGGCGCGGCGCGAGGGGCTGCTGTCCCTGGAGGGCGACGTCGCCGACTTGGACAATGACTTCCTGAAGAAGGCTATCCAGCTTGTCGTGGACGGCACGGACCCGGAGCTGGTGCGCGCCATCCTCGACACGGAGATCGGGGTCTTTGAGGACCGCCATTCCGCCAATAAGTCCGTGTTCGACACCCTGGCCGAGTTTGGCCCCTCCTTCGGGATGATTGGGACGCTGATCGGCCTCATCGCCATGTTGGGCAACCTTCAGGACGTCAGCGCCCTGGGGCCCGGCATGGCCGTCGCCCTCATCACGACAATGTATGGCTCCATGCTGGCCAACATGTTCGCGATCCCGACCGGCAAGAAGCTGGCGGCCCGATCCGCCCAGGAGGTCAAGTCGATGGAGCTGATGGTTGAGGGGATCCTGGCCATCCAGGCGGGCGAGAACCCGCGCATCGTGGAGGAGAAGCTGAAGGTCTATCTGCCGCCGAAGATGCGCAATGCCTTCGACAAGGAGGAGGGAGCGTAGCATGGCGCGCCAGAAAAAGCCCGAGGAGCCCGGACTGAGCGCCCCCTTCTACATGGGGACTTACGGGGACATGGTCACGTTGATCCTGTGTTTCTTCATCCTGCTGTTCGCCATGTCATCCGTTGACTCGCAGAAGTTCCAGAAGGCCCTGCTCTCCCTCAAGGGGTCGCTGGGTGTCCTGCGGGGGGGCAAGACCATGGAGGAGCAGAGCGACACCGACCGAAGCGGCCATGTGGGGCAGGACGCG
The DNA here is from genome assembly GCA_017476945.1 of Fretibacterium sp. GTDB lineage: Bacteria > Synergistota > Synergistia > Synergistales > Aminobacteriaceae > JAFUYV01. Next base: position 17,436 of record JAFUYV010000008.1, on the reverse strand, counting down.
GGGAAGTCGCAGAGGATTGAGATGGACACGCGCCACGTCGCCTACACGCTCAACAGTTACTTGCGATCGGAGGGGTTGGATAAGTACATCCAGGTTACGATCAATCAGAGGGGTGTTGCCGTCTCCATCTCCGACCAGTTCCTGTTCGGCTCCGGCAGCGTAGAGCTCCGGCCGGAGGGGCAGCGCGCCCTCTATAAGATCGCCACGCTGGTACGTGACCGCGTTCCGGCCGCCGCTGTGGAGGGACATACGGACGCCACGCCCCTGCGCGGAGGTCTGTACCGGGACAACTGGGGGCTGTCCTCCATGAGGGCGGCCGTCGTGGCGTCGTATATGGAGACGGCGGGAGGTTTTGACCCACTGAAGCTTCAGGCCGTTGGGTTCGGCTCAAGTCAGCCGATCGTGCCCAACGACTCCCCTGAGCATCAGGCTTTGAACCGCCGCGTCGAGATTGTGTTTCTTTCCGAATATCCCAAACGCTAAGAGAGGTTGAGCGGATGAAGCGGATCATTATCTTTGTCATTGTGGGACTGGTGATGTTCGGCGCTGGGTTCGGCGGCGGCATGGTCTTGGGGCGCTCAATGTCGCCGGGTGAGGGCGAAGGGGGGGCATCGAACGCGCGTGTTGTCCCGGAGCCGGGGCCCATCGTCTCTATTGGGGACTTCTCCGGCGTCTTGGCCGGAGGGGGCAACCATTCCTTCACCATCGCCCTGTCCATGGAGCTTGTGAGCCGGGAGGAAGCGGTGGCCATTGTCCAGGCACCGGGCTGGTTTGCAAGGATCAGGAACGAGGTGAACCTCCTCCTGAAGGACAGAACCTATAACGACATGAACAGCGCGGAGGGTGCCCTGCAGTTTGCGGGGGACATCAAGAGGGTGCTCAACGCCCTCCTCCCGGACGTGAAGGGTGAGGCCCCGATTGCCCAGATACTTTTTGATTCCTTTACAGTCCTATGAGGAAAGTCTATGAAGAAGGCAGGTGATGGGCAATGACTCCTGACGTGTTGTCTCAAAATGAGATCGATTCCCTTCTCACCGAGCTGTCAAACGGCAGAGTGTACATCAATACCGTGGGCACCGAGAAGATGGACGAGTGGGAGAAGCTCAAGGTCTATGACTTCAAGAGGCCTGACAAGTTCAGTAAGGACCAGCTGCGGGCCATACAGATGATCCACGAGTCCTTTGCCCGCCAAATCACGACGGTGATGTCCACGTTGATCCGCTCCATAGTCTCCGCCGAGGTTGCCTCGGTGGAACAGCTTGCCTACGAGGAGTTCGTGAACTACATGGTGCAGCCGACGGTCATCGGCATGATCGAGATGCACCCCTTCGACGGCAATATGCTGATGGAGATCAACCCCAACCTCGTCTTCGCGATGATCGACCGGATGCTGGGGGGCAAGGGGAGTTTCATAGGTAAGCCCCGCGAGCTGACCGACATTGAGAAAACCGTCATTGAGCGCGTCCTGATGCGCATCCTGGAGTTGCTCGAAGATAGCTGGAGCACAGTGGTCGACGTCCGCTTTCGCTTTGAGAGCATGGAGAGCAACCCATTCTTCGTCCAGATCTGTTCCCCCAGCGATATGGTCCTGGTGGTCATCATGGACCTGAAGGTGGGGGAGGTGGAGGGGATGCTCAGCCTGTGTTTCCCCTACTTCCTGATGGAGCCGATCATTGACAAGCTCTCGTCGCAGCAGTGGTTCGCCTCCACAAGCCACAAGAAAGACGAGGAGGGACATGCCAACCTGCTCGCCTCGATGCGACATGTAAAGATGCCCGTTGCCCTGGAGCTGGGGCATACGGTCCTGAGCCTGGCGGACGTCTACGCGCTTCAGACGGGCGATGTGATCAAGCTGGATGAGACGAAGGACAGCGATGTCTCCGTCCGTGTGGGTAACCAGGTGCGGTTCATGGCCAAGCCGGGGACCGTTGACGGACATCTGGCCGTCGAGCTGACCCAGGTCTTGAAGCAGGACGAGCAGCCGATGGAAGAAGGAGCGTGAGGATATGGATGATGGCCTTCTCAGCCAGGATGAGATAAACGCACTGCTCTCTGGCGGTGACGCGGGCGGTGATGGGGATTCGGAGCTGTCGTCCGGGGACAGCGAGCTGCTGAACAAGGTGGCCGATATCTTCTCCAATGCGGAGAACAGCGTCATCGGCATGTTGTCCGGCAAGGGGATCGAGATCAGCCTTGACGACGCGGAGGTGCTGACGCAGGAGGAGTTCAGGGAGAAGCTGCCCGAGCCCCCGCCATTCCTCTTCTCAGCGACGTTCGGCGGCTTTGATGACACCCCGTTAACCCTGGCCATTGAGCAAAGGGGCGGGTTGACCTTGGCCGACCTGATGATGGGCGGCGGTGGGACGGAGTTGCCGGAGCCCAGCGACCTTTATTGGAATGCGGCCCAGGAGGGGCTGAGTCAGGTTGTAGGCTCCGCCTTCACAAGCCTGAGCGGTCTTTTGGGCGGGCGCCGTCTGATGCCGGAGAACACGGGTTCGGCTGTGGGTGAGGAGGGGTGGTTGCTCTTCGCTACCCAGTCCGCGGACACGAAGGTCTGGGTGAGCCCGGCGAATATTCAGATAGAGGGGCTTGAGCCCTTCCGTGCCTGGACGGCCCTGCCGCTGGACTCCGCAATCGCCCTGGCGGGGTTGATCCGTGACGTTGAGGAGGGAGGCGGCAAGAAGGCGGCCGCGCCGGCCTCCTCGGGCCCTGCCCCCGCGTTTGGAGGGCAGCAGCCGGGGCCGGTGGTGGATGTGCGTCCCGCCGCGTTCCAGCCGTTGGGCGGGGGCGGAGGCGGAGGCCCGGCCAGCCCCATCGACATGATCGCCGATATTCCCGTCAGGGTGACGGTGGAGCTGGGCAAGACGCGCAAGAGCGTCTCCGAGATCCTGGCTCTGACGAACGGGGCGGTGATCGAGTTGGATAAGATGGCGGGAGAGCCGGTGGACATCCTCGTCAACGGAAAGATGATCGCCAAGGGAGAGGTCGTCGTCATCGATGAGAACTTTGGCGTGCGCATCACCGACATCCTTGGCGTAGGAGGCGCGCGCGCGGCCTCCTGATCGTCGGAACAGGGTGTGGAACTGTCTCAATACCAACGGCGGGGCTAAAAAAATGTTTTCTAGGGCGATTTCATGATATAATTCGGGATGTCGCGGGAGAACTTTCCGTGCGAACGCGGCTTTGAGTTCTGAGATTTCGGAGTAAGCGAGGGATCAATATGGGCAAGAAAGTTCTTATTGTTGATGATGCAGCCTTTATGCGAATGATGTTGAAGGACATCCTTCAGAAGAACGATTTCGAGGTCGTCGCTGAGGCTGAAAATGGTAAGGCGGGGGTCGCCGCCTATCAGAAGTACAAGCCCGACATCGTGACGATGGATATCACGATGCCGGAGATGAATGGCATTGATGCGGTCAAGGCCATCAAGGCCCTTGACCCCAGCGTGAAGATCGTCATGGTCTCCGCCATGGGACAGCAGCCGATGGTCATCGAGGCCATTCAGGCGGGGGCGAACGACTTTATCGTCAAGCCCTTCCAGCCGGAGCGCGTCGTCGAGGCTATCACGAAAGTACTTTCTTAGCCGTAAGCCAAAGGCTGGGGAGCGTAAGCGTCCCCTTTGTCTATGCTCTTGAATCTCCTGACTCAGGGAGGAAATAGGTGACGGTGGATCCCGGCCTTGTCGCTTATTTGCTTCGAGTATTCGTTGCCCTGGCTGTTTTGTCTCTTTGTGCTCTCTTCCTTGTCCGTTCTGCCCGGAAGAGAGCGCGGGGGGGAAAGGGTGGCGCGCCCGTGAAGCTCTTAACATCCTTGCCCCTGGGTAAGGATGTCTTTTTTGTCGTGCGTTGTGGCCCCGACGTCTTGGCATTTACCTCGGGTGCGAGCGGGGCGTGTCTGATGGGCAGGTGGAAGTATGAGGAGTGGATTGGTGTGGGGGATACCTCAGGACAGCTCTCTGAGGAGGGGTAGCCGGATTGGGCTTCGGGCCTTCCTGCTGTGCCTCCTCTGCCTGTGGGCCCTTCGCCCGGCGGAGGCTGCCGTTGCCCCTGGGGCGGCGATCTCCGGCGTTCCGTTGCCCTCCCTGCAGTTTGGGGTGACCCCGGCGGACTCCCCAAGGGATATCGCGCTCACGCTCCAGGTCCTGGCGCTGATGACCGTCCTGAGCCTGGTGCCCGCGATTCTGTTGATGCTCACGAGCTTCACGCGCATCATCATCGTCCTGGGGTTTGTGCAGCGCGCCATTGGGCTCCAGCAGTCGCCGCCGCAGCAGGTGATATCCGGGCTGGCTCTCTTCCTGACGCTCTTCACCATGTATCCTACGTGGAACCGCGTCTATCAGGACGGGATCGCCCCCTATCTGTCGGGGGAGGCCACCGTCGAACAGGCGTGGCAGGGCACGATAACACCCGTGCGCGAGTTCATGTTCCGCTACACGCGGCAGGAGGAGCTTTCTCTGATGGTGTCCATGTCGGAGCTGCCCAGGCCGGGCTCCCCGGCGGATGTCCCGACACGGGTCCTTGTCCCCGCTTTTATGCTCAGCGAGCTCAAGACAGCCTTCCAGATGGGGGTCGTCATCTATGTGCCCTTTATCGTCGTGGACATGGTGGTCTCCAGCGTCCTGCTGGCGATGGGGATGATGATGCTGCCGCCCATGATGATCTCCCTGCCCTTTAAAATCCTGCTCTTCGTCATGGCCGATGGGTGGAATCTCGTTGTCCTCAGCCTGCTGAAGAGTTTTACGAACGTCCCCTGAGGCCGTCCGTACACTTAACGATGGAGAGGATGCGACATGCCTGTTACGACGTTGAGCCTTTTTGATGTCCTGAGCGGGGCTATCTGGACGATGTTGTCCGTCTCCCTGCCCATTCTGCTGGTGGCGATGGTGGTGGGGCTCATGATCGGTATCCTCCAGACCGCGACCTCCATTCAGGAGCAGACGCTGATCTTCATCCCTAAAATACTGGCCGTGTTTGCCTGCGTTGTCCTCCTTGCCCCCTGGATTGGCCAGCAGATGCTGGTGATGGCCCAGGGGATATTAGGCCAGCTGGAGCGTTTCATCCAATGAGCCCCGCGGGAGCAGGGATGGCCGCCTCATGAGGGGGATTGAGCTGCCGGCTCAGATGCTGACAGCGTATCTGTTGCTTCATCTGCGGTTTGTCGGGCTGATGTATGGCTCCCCCCTCTTCTCCTCCACGATGTTCCCGACGCCCTTCCGCTACCTCTTCGCCGTCCTTCTCACGGCGGCGGCCCTTGGGATGGCGGGTCCCCAGGAGGTCCCGCTGGCCTATTTTGAGGATGTCGTCTCCCTTGTGGTCCTCGGCGTGCGGGAGCTCCTGGTGGGGATTGCCCTCGGTTTCCTTGCCTCCCTTCCGCTGGTCGCCGTGCAGGTTGCCGGGGAGCAAACCGGAACGGTGATCGGTTTCTCCATGGCGCAGGTGATGGACCCCATGACCCAGACGCAGACCTCCCTGCTGGGGCAGCTGAACTTCCTCGTGACGCTGTGGTTCTACTTCCACTGGAATGGGCATCTGCTGATGATACAGGCCGTGATTGAGAGCCTGAAGCTGGAGCCGATGGGACAGCTCTCGCCCTTTCCCGCCGGGGACGTCGCGGCGGGAACGTGGCTGCAGGGGCTCTTCACTCTGTCCATGCGGATGGTGCTTCCCTTCTACTGCGCGCTGGTCCTCTCGGACATCGGACTGGGGTTCCTGGCGCGGACGGTTCCGCAGATGAACATCTTTGTCGTGGGGCTCCCCGTCAAGGTGGCGCTGGGATTTATGGTCTACGCCGTGGTCCTGCCTCTGACGGTGGACCTCGTCTTCGCGCACTTTGAGCGGTGGATTGAATTTGCCCTGGGGGAGCTTTTGTTTTGGCGTTCCGTGTCCTGAGCCGGAGGGCGCCCCGCGCCCCCTTCGACATCCAGTTCTTCGGGCAGGAGCGGACAGAGCCCGCCACCCCGCACAAGCGCGACAAGGTTCGCGAGGAGGGGCGTGTCTGCACGAGCAAGGACCTGAGCGCGGCGGTGCAAATCCTGACGGCCCTCGCGGGGCTGCTCATGCTGGGCCCTTTCATGTGCGGCCTTCTGATGGAGTTTATCGTCTTTGCGGTGCGCTATATGGGCGACCAGTCGCTCCTGAGGGACGGGTGGTTCTACTTTGTCTCGTGGGAGGCCGTGAAGCGGTATTTTTTCACGTGGCTGCCGCTGGGCCTCCTCATCAGCCTCTTCGCCACGGCCACCATCATCTTCCAGGTGGGGCTGAAGGCGACGAGCGAGCCCTTCAAGCCGAAGTTCGACCGCCTCAACCCCATCTCCGGGATGAAGAAGATCATCTCGCTCCGCTCCATTGTGGAGCTCCTGAAGGGCCTGTTGAAGGCGAGCCTCTTTGCCGTCCTCATCTACACGGCCGTTAGGGATTACCTCCCCGTGTCCTCCAAGACGATGCAGATGCCCCTGGAGATCGGCAGCGCTGCCTTCTGGGACATGCTCTGGGCGCTGGCGATGCGCCTGGCGCTGCTCCTCCTGGTCCTGGCGTTCGCGGACTACGCCTATCAGAAGTGGGACTTTGAGAAGTCTATCCGCATGAGCAAGCAGGAAATTAAGGAGGAGTACAAGCAGATGGAGGGGGATCCTCAGATTAAGAGCAAGATACGCCAGAAGCAGCGCGAGATGGCAAAGCAGAGGATGATGGCCGATGTGCCGAAGGCCGACGTCGTCATCACGAACCCCACGCGGCTGGCCATCGCCCTGTCCTACGACCGCCAGCTTATGGGCGCGCCGCAGGTTATCGCAAAGGGCAGCGACTTCCTCGCGCAGCGGATACGGGAGATAGCGAGGGCCAATGGTGTCCCCATCATCGAGAATAAGCCCCTGGCGTGGGCGCTCTATGAGAACGTGGAGGTGGGGGAGGAGATTCCTGAGGACCTCTACCGCGGCGTGGCGGAGATCCTCGCGATGGTCTACCGCCTCAAGGCCTCGTGAGAAATTTGGACGATGACCGCGTGATGTTGTATAATACAGCGCGGTTTGCCTTTTAGATTTTTTCACCGCTGAACGTCAAGGGTTTCAGAGGCGCTTCGTTCCCCTTATTAAGGGGTTGCAGGGGAGTTGCGTCTTCCTCTGAGTTGCAGTCTAAAGCGTTAGCACCCCGTGTAAAGGAAGGAATTACGTCCATGCTGAAGAAGGTTCTGAGTTTGAAAACATTTTTGGCTTTGCTCCTCTGCCTTGCGGCGCTGCCGGCGCTGGCCGCGGAAAAGACATCCCCGGTGATGGAGCGATGGGTCCGGCGCAGCAGCGCTGCGGACAAAGAGGGAGCGCAGAGCATGAAGGTCCAGGTGACCTATTATGCGAACGAATACGTTGAGGCGCTTGTGAACTCCGAAGCGGAGAAGAACCTCTGGACCCAGGACGAGATGGAGAACTACAAATACACTCTGCTGAAGACGCTTAACCTTTCGGAGTCCCTCGCGTTCCATCTCGACCTTAACGTCAACGGCGTCCCCATGTACCCCGCCCCATTCGACAAGCATATCTACCTCATGATTGGAAAGAAGCGCTACACTCCCTCGGACTATGACAAGCGTTTTAACCTCAAGCTCAGCGGAAAGCGGGACGGGATGGTGTATTTCCCGCGCTATGACTCCAAGACGGGACAGGATGTCCTGAAGGGGGCCAAGGACGTCCGGCTCTTTCTCGACGCGTCCATCACCTATGCCCAGGCGGGTAAGGGCGATTTCATGTGGGTGTGGGACATCACCAAGGACAAGCCCTCGTCTGCGGGGGATGGCAAGGCGGCGGCCCGCTTGGAGATCGACCGCCTGCTCCGGCGCATGGAGAAGCTGGATAAGGAACGGCAGGAATTGCAGGGCCAGCTGGACAAGATCAACCAGGAACTCGATGAGGTCAACTCCCGCATGGATGAACTGCAATCCCGATAAAACTTCAGTTGTTCGAAAAGATTAGGACTTGGAAAGGAAGAGATGAGGATGAATCGTATCGCTGTATTGACCAGCGGGGGGGACTCGCCCGGCATGAACGCCGCCATCCGCGCGGTGGCGCGCACGTGCATGTTCAACGACATTGAGTGTGTGGGCGTGATGCGCGGATATGAGGGGCTGATAGAGGGGGACTACAAGGTCCTGGACCGCGCGGCGGTGGGAGGCATCATCCATCGCGGCGGGACGGTTCTCAAGACCGCGCGCAGCGACCGCTTCAGGACGGAGGAGGGCCGTCTGGCCGCCCTGGAGAAGATGAGGTCAGAGGGGATTGACGGCCTCGTCGTGATTGGGGGGGACGGTTCCTTTCATGGGGCGAAGGCCCTGCATGACCTGGGCTTTCCGGTCATCGGCATCCCCGGCACGATCGACAACGACATCACGGGCACGGACGAGACCATTGGCTTCGACACGGCCGTCAACACAGCTCTTGAGGCGATCATGCGCCTTCGGGACACGGCCTCCAGCCATGACCGTCTTTTCATCGTCGAGGTCATGGGGCGCAACGCCGGGTTCCTGGCCCTGGAGACGGCTGTGGCGTCCGGCGCGGAGTACGCGGTCGTCCCGGAACTGCCTCTGAGCATCGGCAACCTCTGCAAGTTGCTGAGAAACTCCTACGCGGAGCACAAGAGCCACACGCTGATCATTCTGGCGGAGGGCGTTATGTCCGCGCATGAGATGCGGGAGAAGCTCCAGGATACAGGCGGGTATGATGCCCGCGTGACGGTGCTGGGCTACATCCAGAGGGGCGGGCATCCAACTTCCTTTGACGTCGTCCTGGCGACCCGCATGGGGGCCTTTGCGACGGAGTCTCTGTTGATTGGCAAGTCCGGGATGATGGTGGGGAACATCAACCACAAGCTTGTTCTCAGCCCGCTGGAGCGCGCGTGGAGCGAACATAAATCCCTCAGTCCGGAGCTCCTGAGCCTGGTCAATAAGATGAACTGACGTGTGCGGCAGCCCGCTGCGGCATCCATTGAGAGGCTCTGCCGCGCGGGCCGTCGCTTTTGATGCGGGGGAGCCTCTGCCCCCGAGGTCCTTCATATTTCAAAGGAATATAAGCCTGTGAAGCATAAGTCTCCGTTCCCGTGGCTCTTAATGGCCTTTACCCTGGCCCTTACCCTTCTGGTGTTTCTGATGGTGGGGAGGAGTAATCTTAAGCCAAAGTTGGAACTGATGATCTCGAATGTCTCGTTGAGTGTTGATTTTGAGGACCACCCGTTCCTCGCCGGGACGGCCTCACGCTTTGCCTATGGGACGCGGCAGGTGTGCCTGCGGTTCGACTACAGCCGTCTGGAGAAGGACGTGCCGGTCATGATCCTCTGGGATATGGAGGGCAGGCGGATACAGGCGGAGTCCTACGAGCTGGCGGCGCCGTCCGGGACGAAGATGTACTGCCTGCTCAAGGAGGACGGCTCGCCTCTGCCGCGGGGCTCCTATGCGGTGACGATACAGTGCGGGCCGGAGCTCGCGCCTACGTTTCATTTTGAAATCTATTGATTTATTTTAATCTGCCCTATGCGGGGTATCTGAGGTGATCTTTGGATGATGATGTGCGGCGAACAGGATATGGAACGGTTATGGTGAAGACGATTAAGGAGAACACGGAGGTGGCCCCGAAGAGAAGGGGACGGCCTCCTCGCGTGAAGGTTCCGGAGCCGGAGACCCAGTCCACGACGCCCGAGGCGGTGGAGACGGCCGCAGCGCCGGCTTCTTTGGGGGAACAGGAGACCGTGACGGTAAAGCCCCGGCGCCGTGGCAGGCCCCCCAAAGCGCTCTCAAGTCAAATCTCAAAGCCGGAGGAGGCGCCTCAGGCGGCTGAGGCCGAGCCCTTGCGAGAGGAGGCTGTTCTGGAACCGCCCAGCGTCCAGGAGCCTGAGGGTGAGGCCCCTGATGAGGCGGCGGGAGGACAGATGTCCCTTCCGCTGGATGAACCGGAACCGCAGCCACAGCGGACCTATACGCCGGCATCCCGGGAGTTCTTCCAGCATCCAAAGCCCAAGCACACCTATGCCTATCTTGCCGCGCAGAACCTGATGGACCTTCGCAGGATCGGGAAGGAGTTTAACGTGGCGGGGCTTACGGCACTCCGCAAGGACGACTTGATCATCTCCATCCTGAGGGCGCAGGCCGAGAGCATGAATTACCGCTTCGGCGGCGGAACCCTGGAGATATTGCCCGAGGGTTTCGGCTTCCTGCGCCCTAAGGGGATGCTGCCGACGGATAACGATGTCTACCTTTCCGCGTCTCAGATACGGCGGTTTGGCCTGCGCAACGGGGACGTCATCTGGGGGCTGATTCGTCCGCCGCGCGAGCAGGAGCACTATGAGGCGCTGCTGCGTGTGGAGACGGTCAATTTCTCCGACCCTGAGTCCTCTCGCCGGCGTCCCCTGTTCTCGCAGCTGACGCCTATCTTCCCCAACGTGCGCATCAACCTGGACTCCGGTCAGGGGGATTGGGCAACCCGGCTTGTGGATATGTTCGCCCCCATCGGCCAGGGGCAGAGGGCTCTGATCGTCTCGCCGCCCAAGGCAGGAAAGACGACGCTGCTTAAGCGCATTGCCAAGGCTATCACGCAGAACTCCCCGGATATTATCCTCATGGCCCTTCTGATTGATGAGCGGCCTGAGGAGGTCACGGACATCTCCCGTTCCATTGAGGGTGAGGTGATCGCCTCGACCTTCGACCGGCCTGCGGAGGAGCATATCCGCGTGGCCAACCTGGCCCTTGAGAAGGCCAAGCGCCTGGTGGAGGCGAAGAGGGACGTCGTCATCCTGCTGGACTCGATCACGCGCCTGGCGCGGGCCTCCAACCTGACCGTCCCGCCGTCGGGGCGCACGCTGTCGGGCGGCCTTGATTCCTCAGGGCTTTACTTCCCTAAGCGGTTCTTCGGCGCGGCGCGCAACTTCGAGGAGGGCGGGAGCCTGACCATCGTCGGGACGGCACTGACCGAGACGGGAAGCCGCATGGACGATGTGATCTACGAGGAGTTCAAGGGCACGGGCAACATGGAGCTGCACCTGTCCCGCAAGCTGGCGGAGCAGAGGATATTCCCCGCCATCGACATCACGAAGTCCGGCACGCGCCGGGAGGAGCTCCTGATCCCGGAGGAGGAATTGATGCGGCTGTGGGTCCTGCGGAAGCGGATTGTCGGCGTGGATGAGGCCGGGGCGCTGAACCTGATCCTCGACAAGCTCAAGCAGACTAAGGACAACCATGAGTTCCTGATGTCGATCAAGCTGAATTAGCGCATCCCGGCGGTGGGGATGTGCTATAATGTCTCCATCGAGACGGCGATGCAGGAGGGATTTTTTTGAGGACAGACCAAAGAAGGGCCAGTTTGGCTTTCAACGAGGCGCTGTCAGCGGCGCAGGAGAAAGAACCCTCGGTAGGGTTTTGCTGGGGGTTTTGCGTTGTTGTTTGTGTGACGTTTGGGCTTGCCTCGTTTTTGATGATCTCTGCCTGGGGACGGTTCTCCGGCGTGGCGTGGGGTAGCGTGGGAAACGCGGACACGGTCGCCGCGGAAGGGTTTGTCACCATTGAGGTAACGGATGTTGAAAGGGAGGCGTTCCGTGCTCAGGTCAACGAGCCGGAGACACCTGCCCTCCCGTTGAGAATTGCGGCGCTGCCCGCGGCTGAGGTGGAGGATTTTGGCCCCCTGCCCAAGTCCCTCTCCGATTTTGAGAGCATCGTCCTTAATGTCCAGGACGATGGCACCCAGGAGCCTGATAACAGTATGGAGGACCTCAGCGGCCTTCCCGAGCCGCAAAATCTGGAGGAGGACGTCAGGCTTGAGAAGGAAGGCGCCGCGTGGAGGGAGCACGTTGTCAAGGCGGGGGAGACCCTGTCGGATATCGCCCTGGCCTACGGTGGACTCACCGCCCAGGACATCCTGCGGGCCAATGGCCTGAAGAACGCCAATCGCCTGGCGGAAAACCAGCTTCTCCTTATCCCCAGGGACCCGTCAAAGATTGAGGACACCCTGGATGAGGTGCGCACGCGCCAGATGCGCGTTGCGGCTGTGAAGGAAAAGGTCGTGCCTCTGAAGATATCTTCCTATGTCGTGGCGCGGGGGGATAGCCTGTGGTCGATCTCAAACTCACAGAACATTGAGCTGGACACGCTGGTGGGGAGCAACGCCTTCAAGACCTCCGCGACGCTGAGGCCGGGGGCGGTTCTCCGCATCCCCAATCAGGACGGCATTTTCTACGTCATGCGCAAGGGAGAGAAGATTGAATCCGTCTGCAAGCGCTATGGGGTGAGCGTCGAGAAGCTGCGGCAGGTCAACGCCACGCTCAACGTCGCCGCCCTCAAGGCGGGGGACGAGGTCTTCCTTCCGGGGGCCTATCCGCACGCGCTGGCGGATGAGAAGGAGAGCGTCAAGGAGGCCGGGCAGCCCTCAGCCCCCAAGAACGCGAAGACGGTCAAGAAGATTGAAATCCCGGTGAAGAACACGAATCAGCCTTACCGGTGGCCGGTGATGGGGCGCATCAACAGCCCCTTCGGCTGGCGTCAGCATCCCATCACGCGGCGGCGGAACTTCCATACGGGGATCGACATCAAGGCTGACCGCGGCGCGCTGATCCGCGGGGCTGCTGATGGCAAGGTTGCCTACTCCGGCTGGATGGGCGGGTATGGCAAGGTGCTTGTTATCGACCACCCGAATGGGCAGTCCACCCTGTACGCCCATTGCAGCACGCTCATGGTGAAGCAGGGGGCCTCCGTCTCTCGGGGGCAGGATATCGCCAGGGTGGGCACGACGGGCGCCTCGACAGGGCCGCACCTTCATTTCGAGGTCCGCAACGGAAACAGCCCGGTCAACCCTCTGAAGTATCTTAAGTAGTGCTTTTGCGGTGAGAAGAACGGGGGTCAGAGCTTTCTGGCCCCGTTTTTTATTGAAGTGCCGCCTGCCCCCTGGGGCTTGCGGATATCGGGGAGGTCGTAAGAGGTATGGCAAAGTACGTTTTCATCACGGGCGGTGTGGTCTCCTCGTTGGGGAAGGGCATTACGGCGGGGTCCGTGGGGACCCTGCTCAAGAAGCGGGGGCTGAAGGTCTCTATCCTTAAGGTGGACCCCTACCTGAACGTGGACGCCGGGACGATGAACCCCTTCCAGCATGGTGAGGTCTTCGTGACCGACGATGGAGCGGAGACGGACCTCGACCTCGGGCACTACGAGCGCTTCATCGATGAGACGCTGGGTGAGCAGAACTCCATCACCACGGGGAAGATATACTCCAGCGTCATCGCGAAGGAGCGGCGGGGCGACTACCTGGGCGGGACGGTTCAGGTCATCCCCCATATCACGAACGATATCCAGGAGCGCATGGTGCGCGCCGGCGAGGGGCTGGACGTCCTTATCGTGGAGATTGGCGGCACGGTGGGGGACATTGAGGGGCAGCCCTTTCTGGAGGCCATCCGGCAGATGGCCAACCGTGTGGGGCGCGAGAACGTCGTCTACTGCCATGTCACGCTTGTCCCGTGGTTGGAGGCGGCCAAGGAGCTGAAGACCAAGCCCACGCAGCACAGCGTCCAGGAACTGCGCCGCATCGGCATCCTGCCCAACATCCTCGTGTGCCGCACGAGCCACCCGATGGACCAGGACATGAAGAACAAGATCGCGCTGTTCTGCACCGTGCCCTCGGAGGCGGTCATTGAGGTGCGGGACGAGACGACGATCTACAACGTCCCCATCAGCCTTCACCGTCAGGGGCTGGATGACCTCATCCTCCGTTACCTGGGGCTGCCTCACGACGCGGAGCCCGACCTCTCGGACTGGCGGCGAGTGGTTGACCGTTACGTGAACCCGCCGGAGTCCGTCGAGATCGCCCTTGTGGGAAAGTACGTTCAGCATAAGGACGCCTACCTCAGCGTCGTCGAGGCCCTTCATCACGCGGGAATCCATCACAACGTCCGGATTGAGGTTCGCTCGGTGGAGTCGGAGGACCTGGAGACCGGTGACCCCGCGGAGCTCCTGAGATCCGCGGATGGCATCCTTATCCCCGGCGGCTTCGGGGCGCGCGGGGTCGAGGGGATGATTCGGGCCGCCCGGTACGCGAGGGAGCGGCAGGTCCCCATCCTGGGCATCTGCCTGGGGATGCAGATGATGGCCGTCGAGTATGCGCGGAACGTCTGCGGGCTTCATGGAGCCCATAGCAAGGAGATGGACCCCGCGACGCTGCACCCTGTCATTCACCTGATGCAGGAGCAGGAACATCTTGATACAATGGGCGGAACCATGCGGCTTGGGGCGTACCCCTGCGACATTGAGGAGGGGACGCAGGCCGCGCGGGCCTACGGCACGCTGCACATCACCGAGAGGCACCGCCACCGCTACGAGTTCAACAACGCCTACCGTGAGCGTCTGGAGCAGGCTGGGCTGAAGGTCTCCGGCGTGTGCCGGGAGCGAGATCTGGTGGAGATCATCGAGCTGCCCGGGCATCCCTGGTTTGTGGGGGGGCAGTTTCACGGTGAGCTGAAATCCCGGCCTGTCCGGCCGCATCCGCTCTTTGCCGGGTTCATCGGTGCAACGCTGGCACGGCAGCGTGCCCTTTAGTTTGCGAGTTGAATAGGAGGTATGGGTTTTGAGAAGGACGTTTTGGGCTGTTATGTTGGCGATGGCCGCGCTCCTCGTCCCCGCCGGCGCTATGGCTGAGGAGGAGAAGAACTCCTCGGCGCAGATGATGGAGTCCATCGAGACGATACTTTACGGGGACACCTCCAAGGGAGGGCTGGTTGACCGCCTGGCCACTGTGGAGGAGGCGCTCTTTGGCCGCAGCCTTCCGGGCACCGTTGCCGAGCGTCACACGGCCATCCTCAATTTTTTGGAGATCGGGACGGAGGAACAGCCCTCCATGCTCTTCAAGATGGGGGTGGCGGAGTGGATCGTCGATAAGAAGATCAACGCTTCCAAATCGGCGATGAGCCGCCTTGAGACGCTAGAGATGAACCTGAACGGGGCCGTGCAGTACGGCAAGCCCATCGCGATGCGGGTTGAGAGCATTCTGGCGACGCTGGTGATGGACCCCGTGACCTTCCGCGTGGTGAAGCTCCCTAAGGATGTGCCGCTGAAGCTCCGCTTTCTGGATGAGCTGAGCCCCGCCAAGAGCAAGGCGGGCGACGAGGTCCACATTGAGATAACGGATGACCTTCTTGTAGACGGCTGTCTTGTTGCGCCCGCGGGCTCGCTCCTCCTGACGGAGGTGCGGGAGGTGAAGAAACCGCGCATGTTCGGCGTGCCGGGAGAGGTGCGCCTCAACTTCAACGGCCTGAAGCCCCTGGGGCCGCAGCGCCCAAACGTGACTGTGGGCGAGGCGGCGCAGAAGGCTATTGAGGAGGCCCGGAAGGTGGGCGACAAGGGCGAGGGGACCCTTATCGGGGCAGGCGCGGCCAGCATCGCCGGTGCGGTGATCCTTGGGCCGGTGGGGCTGATCAGCGGCGCTTTCATCCGCGGGAACTCCATCCGTATCCCGGCGGGCTCCATCACCTATGTTCAGACGGCGGAGGACACGGACGTCTCGGCCTATCCTATCCCTGAGGCCCTGCGCGTCAACCCTCAGGGCGCCATCCAGCAGAGCGTCCAGGGCGGCTCGTCGCAGGCGCAGCAGGGCACCCGTTATGACCCGGACCGCGATCTCATCATCAAGCGCGACGCCGACGTCTTCAACCGGGGGACGCATCAGCAGCAGCCCGCGGCGGGCACGGGGGATTCCCTCGAGTTGCCGCCGGAGCAGCAGGTCAACTGATTCCGGCCGATGCGCTCCTGCAGGGCCATCCTCCTTACAGGCGCGATCGCGGGGCTGCTTCTGGCGGCGCCGGGGGTGCGTGCGGCCGAGTCCCCTGTCGATGAGACCATGCGCATCCTGGAGCGCTGGACCTCGGCCCATTGGGGGCAGGACTGCTTTGTCTGGGTCGTCCACTATCCTGAGGAACTGGCTGGCCCCTGGGTTGAAACAGAGGCACAGAAGGCCGGGATGACGGAGGAGGCGCGGGACGCCTACCGCGAGAAGTTCGTCGCGGAGCTTGAGCTCAACCGCTCGGAGACGTTTCTGGTGAGCGTCTACTCCTTCGGTCCCCGGCCCGTCAGCCTTGCCCCTGTCTCGGACAACATAGTGCTGCTGACCTCGTCTGGGGCCCGTGTGCGCCCCACCCGCTACGACTCCGGGCTGGACAATCCCGCGGGAGGCGTTGTGCAGGGGCTCGTGTTCTTCCCCAAGCAGCCGGACGAGGACTTCAGCCTTGCCATCCGTGGTCTGGGCATCCACGAGGAGCAGCTCTTTTCCTTCACCGGGGGAGGGCAGCCCCTCTCGATGGCCGCCGCGAAGGCCGAGGCCGAGCCCGAGGTGGTGATCGTCGACCTGCCCAGGCGCCCCGCGAAGCGGGAACCTGCCAAGCCGGCCCAGGCTCAGAGGAGGAAGGTGGAGCCCGCGCCGGAGACACCGCTCCCTCCTCCCGTGCCGAGGGAGGTCCCTCCGTTGCTGATGGAGGACTCCCGCGATATGGCCGCATTCGTGCAGTCCGTGCGGGAGCGGGGGACGCCCAAAGCTGCCGGCGCTCCCGCCAAAGGCGGACAGAAGGCCCCGGTGACTCCCGCAAAGCGTCAGAGTAATGTGGACAACGCCTACGTCAGCCGGGAGCATGTTCTGCGGCAGTTCCTCGGGCTGTGGGCCGGAAATCAGGCGGGAGAGATGTACGGCATGCTGTCGGAGGGCTCCCGCAAGGTCATCTCGCAGGAGAACTTCGCCAGGGAGGTGGCGAAGGCGTCCGACTTTCGCGCCGGACTGAAGGGGGAGTACCGCATCGAGTGGATTGGTGAGGAGCGGGCCCGTGTGGTCACGGACCGCCGTCTGCTCATGTTTCGCTCGCTGGTGACGCGCACGCTGGGCGTCGTCCGGGAGGGCTCCTCGTGGAAGGTCGTCTGGTGAGCGAGGACGGCGGATGAAACGGCGGCATAAGCTCCTGCTTGCCCTCGTCTTTCTGGGGTTTGTCGTCCTGGTGCGCTACGCGATGCGGGATATAAAACTCGACGCCGACCTGCTTCGTGAGGGGTTGATGCGCATGCCGGGGCTCATCATGGAGAACCTTCAGATGGAGCGTGAGGTGTCCGGCGACCTCTGGAGGGTCCGCGTGCCCTATCTGGACCGGGAGGGGGATCTGGTGACCGTCCGTTCGCTGGACGTCCGCCGCCGGCTCCATGAGGGGGGAGAATGGTATTTCTTCGGTGCGGAGGGCGTTTACTCCCACGATGAGGGGCGCGCGATGGTCCGCGGGCTGCACGGGACCCTGGAGACGGGCGAAAGGACGTGGAACCTGGATGGGAGCGCGCTTCGATGGGACGAGGGAAGCGGGGAGTTCACGTTTCCCGAGGGGTTGGCCCTCTACGACAGTGAGTTCCTCCTCGTCACGCCGGAGGCCAGCCTGGACGAGCGCGGCGTGATTCTGTTGG
>JAFUYV010000082.1 GCA_017476945.1 Fretibacterium sp. | reverse complement strand
TTTTCTGCCTGAGAGGCCCTATAATCAACCTGCTATCCTGACTTGCGCACTCCCTCTTCCATGAACCGGAATACTCCCCGTTCAACTTCTTCGCCCATTATACTATAATCTATTATCATTCTCAGGGAGATGATTGTGGATGGAGACAGCGGCTTCTGCCCCACAGGGTGGGCTTCCCAGCGGCCCGCAAAGTGGGCTTCCTGTCAGCCCGCGAGTCGGGCTTTCCAGTAGCCCACAGGGGGGGCTTCCTGCCAGTTTGAATATCCCGGAGCTCATCGCGAAGGAGCTGAAGGTGGGGGCCGGGCAGGTCAGGGCTGTCCTCTCCCTGTTTGAGGAGGGCTGCACCGTCCCCTTCATCGCGCGCTACCGCAAGGAGGCCACGGGCTCCCTGGACGAGACGGTCATCACCGCGATACGCGACCGCAATGAAAAGCTTGCGGAGCTGGACAAGCGCCGGACGGCGATCCTGACATCCCTGACCGAGCGAGAGCTTTTGACGGACGGGCTGAGGGCCGCCGTGCTGGGCGCGGCCACCCTGACCGCCCTTGAGGATATCTACCTGCCCTACCGCCCCAAGCGCCGCACCCGCGCCTCCATCGCCGCCGAAAAGGGGCTGAAGCCCCTGGCGGACCTCTTGTTGGAGCAGGATCCCGCCCTGGACCCCCAAAGCGCCGCGCGGGCCTTCGTGAACGAGGCAAAGGACACCGAAGATCCGGACCAGCCCCGCGGCGTGAGCAATATCAACGAGGCCCTGGCCGGGGCGTTGGACATCATCGCAGAGCGGGTCAGCGAGGACATCGACGCCCGGCAGGAGACGCGGCGCCTCTTCGCGCGAAGGGCCGTGTTCACCAGCGCGTGCGTGAAGGGCAAGGAGGAGGACGAGGAGGCGCAGAAGTATCGCGACTACTTTGACTGGGAGGAGCCCGCGGCCGCCATGCCCTCCCACCGTGTGCTGGCCCTCCTGCGGGGCGAGCGCGAGGGGTTCCTCAACCTCAGCGCCGTCCCCCCGGAGGAGGAGGCTCTGTCGCTCCTCAAACGCCGCTTTGTCCGCGGCGCGGGCGAGGCATCGCGCCTGGTCGCCTCCGCGGTGGAGGACGGGTATCGCCGTCTGCTGAAGAACTCGATGGAGAACGAACTGAGAGCGGCCCTCAAGCGCCGGGCGGACGCCGAGGCCATCCACGTCTTCGCCGAGAACGTCCGGGAGGTCCTGATGTCCGCGCCGATGGGCCAGAAGGCCACCCTGGCCATTGACCCGGGCATCCGCACCGGCTGCAAGGTGGTCTGCCTGGACCGCCAGGGGGGGCTGCTGGACCACACGGTCATCTACCTCCACGCCTCCGAGCGCCAGCGCGAGGCCGCCGCGGAGACGGTCCGCGGGCTGGTGAGGAAGTACGCCATTGAGGCCATCGCCGTGGGTAACGGGACGGCGGGCCGGGAGGCGGAGGCCTTTGTACGGGCCCTGGGACTGCCGCTCACCATCGCCTCGGTCAACGAGAGCGGCGCCTCCATCTACTCCGCGTCCGAGGCCGCACGGCGGGAGTTCCCCGACCAGGACGTGACCGTGCGCGGGGCCGTGTCCATCGGCCGCCGCCTGATGGACCCCATGGCCGAGCTGGTCAAGATCGACCCGAAGTCCATCGGCGTGGGACAATACCAGCACGACGTGGACCAGAAGGCCCTGAAGCAGGCCCTGGACGACGTCGTGGCGCACTGCGTCAACGCCGTGGGGGTGAACGTCAACACGGCCAGCCCGGAGATCCTGTCCTACGTCTCCGGCCTGAATAAAACGGTCGTGGCCCAGATCGTGAAGTACCGCGAGGCCAATGGCCCCTTCCCCAGCCGCGAGGCGATGAAGAAGGTCCCCCGCCTTGGGCCCAAAACCTGGGAGCAGGCCATCGGCTTTCTGCGCGTTCAGGGCGGCGAAAATCCGCTGGACGCCAGCGCCGTCCACCCGGAGAGCTATGCCGTCGTCGGGCGCATGGCCCAGGCCCTCTCCTGCTCCGTCGCGGACCTCATCACCAGGCCGGAGCTCCGCGGCAAAATTAACCTGGAGGACTTCGTGTCGGAGACAACCGGCCTGCCCACGCTGAAGGACATTCTGGCGGAGCTGGAGCGCCCGGGGCGCGACCCCCGCGCGGAGTTCGAGGCCTTCGCCTTCGACCCCAACGTCCACGAACTGGCCGACCTCCAGCCCGGCATGGTCCTCCCCGGCCTCGTGACGAACGTCACCGCCTTCGGGGCCTTCGTGGACATCGGCGTCCACCAGGACGGCCTGGTGCACGTCAGCCGCATCGCGGATGTCTACGTGGAGACCCCCAACGCGCACCTGAAGCCGGGACAGCAGGTGCGCGTCGCCGTGTTGGAGGTGGACACGCGGCGGAACCGCATCGCCCTCTCCATGAGGAAGTCCGACCTGGGGGAGAACTCCGGCGGCAAAGGGGCGGAACATCCGCTGTCCCAGGGACGTAGTCCCCTTCCCAGCCAGGGACGTAGTCCCCTTCCCAGCCAGGGACGCAGCCCCCTTCCCAGCCGGGGACGCGGACTCCGCAGGCGGGAGGAGAAGTCCGACCTGTCCCTCGGCTCCCTCCTCCGGGAACAACTCGATTTAAAGCTCAGGGGGGAGGAACCCCCCGAACCCCCCGTCCGGCAAAAGGGCAGATAAGGGAGGCTATCATCATGAAACAGTTTGACACCATCGTCATTGGCGGCGGGCCGGCGGGGCTGATGGCGGCCATTCAGGCCTCGTCGCGGGGAGAGCGGGTGCTGGTCGTGGAGAAGAACGCCAGCCTGGGTGAGAAACTGCTGCTCTCCGGGCGGGGCCGCTGCAACTTCACCAACGGCGAGGAGGACATTCAGGCCTTCCTCTCGCGCTACGGGGAGAACGGGCGTTTTCTTCACTCGGCCTTCAGCCGCTTTGGCCCGGCGCAGACCCTGGATTTTTTCCACAGACACGGGGTGGAGACGGTGATGGAGCGCGGCAAACGTGTTTTCCCCGTCCCCGTGGGGAGCGGGACGGGCAGCCAGCGCGTCCTGGACGTCCTGCTGCGGCTCTGCAAGAAGGGGGACGTCCGCGTCTTCCGCAGCACGGCAGTCAAGGCCCTGAAGGTGAGGAGGTTGCCGGGGGAAGGGCTGGCCCGCGTGGAGCGCCTCATCACGGAGCGCGAGGAGCTGGAGGCGGGACGCTACATCATCGCCACGGGCGGAAGGTCCTACCCCAAGACGGGCTCGACGGGCGACGGCTACCGGTTCGCGCAGGCAGCGGGTCACACGATCGTCCCGACGTACCCCGCCCTTGTCCCCATCAAGACGCGGGAGACCTGGGTGAAGCTGGCTCACGGCTGCAACCTCCGCAACGTGAACCTGACGGCCCTGGCGGGGGACAAAAAGCTGGAGGGACATTTCGGGGAGATGGAGTTCACCAACTTCGGCGTCAGCGGCCCCATCGCGATGGAGATGAGCTCCCGCGTCCCGGACTGGATGGAGGCGGCGAAGAAGGCCGGGCTCCCGGAGGGGAGCGTTCAGCTCTCCCTGGACCTCAAGCCGGCCCTGCCCCGCGAGAAGCTGAGGGCCCGCGTCGCCCAGGACTTCCAAACCTCCGGCTCCCGCCCATTCTCCGGCGCGCTGCGCAAACTTGTGCCGGGCCCCCTCGTCCCGCTCATCCTGGAGCTCTCCGACGTGCCTCACGACAAGCCCGTGGCCTACGTCTCCAGCGAGGAGATCGATGAGCTGGCGCGCATCCTGAAGGACATCCGCCTGACGGTCAACGGCCTGTGGAGCTTCAACAACGCCGTCGTCACGCGGGGAGGGGTCTGCCTGAAGGAGGTGGACCCCGGCACGATGCGCTCCAGATTGTGCGACAACCTCTACTTCGCCGGTGAGGTGCTGGACCTCAACGGCCCCTCCGGAGGCTTCAACCTTCAGGTCTGTTGGAGCACGGGCTGCGTCGCGGGGCTGGGGGGCTAACAAACGCACACATTTAACAAGCGCACGCGCCGCGTGGCGATTTAAACGCTCACAGCGCATGGCGATTTAAACGCTCACGGCGCGTGCCTGATTTTTAATCGCTCGCGCCGCGTGGCTGGGAAATGAAGTTCACGCGGGCGGCACGGTCAGCGGGAGTTGTCCGGAGGAGCGAAGTCAAGATGCCGGCGCGCGTCCTGCTGAGCCAGCTCAATGAAACAGCGCAGCGCGGCGCTCAGGCGATAGCCCTTGCTGCGTCCGACGCCGAAGTGAAAGCGAGGGGAGCTGGGCAGGTAGAACCACGCGATTTTCTCCCACTCGCGGACCCGGCTCTGTGGGATGATGGTGTCGCACAACCCCTCGGCCGTGAGCTGTTCCAGAAACGTGTTGAAGCTCGACTCCACCATGATATTGGGCGTGAACCCGGCCGTCTCGAAGAGGGGGTCGATCAGCTCGGTGCGCATGGTGGATTTTTTGAGCGTGAGGGCGAAGCTGTCATCCGCCAGCCGCGCAAGGTCCAGCGGGGGCCTTGGCCCCTCCTTGGGGGCGTCATCCGCCGCCTGTGCCAGAGGATGCCCCCTGGGCAGCCCCAGCAGGAGGTTTTCTGAGCTGATGGGCAGGTAGTCAACGTCGCTCCAGACCTCGGGCCTCCCGCTCAGCAGGAAGGCCATGTCGAGGTCTCCGCTGGCGAGCATCTTCACAAGCTCCGGCGAGAGGAGTTGATAGCACCGCATCGTAATCTGCGGGTATTTTTTGTGAAAGGCCGGGTATATCCGCGCAAAGACCTCGCTGCCGTGGTCGTAGGTGAGGCCGATGCGGTAGGAGCCCGTCACGCAGTTGGCCAGGTCCTGTATCTCCGCGTAGGCCGCCTGTTGCAGGACAAGGATCTGCCGCGCCTTGTCCAGGTAGACCTCACCGGCCGCCGTCGGCACGAGGCGCCGCGGCGATCGGTTGAAGAGCTGTATCCCCAGCTCCCTCTCCAGCCTCAGGAGCTGCTGGTTGAGGGCGGAGGGGGTGACGAACAGCTCCTTCGCGGCCTCCGTGATGTTGCCGCGCTTGCTGATCGCGATCATGTACTCCAGCAGTTTCAGGTTCATGACGCAGCGCCTCCATATTCGCTGAAACGCTATCTGGCATCTGTCTGTTAGAAAAACTTTATGAGCCATAAAATTTAATTACCTTTACTTTATGATACGTCCTCATTATAATGCTTTTATCCAGAAACACAATGCAAACCGTAGTTTATCGAAAGCAAGCGCTAAGGAGATGAACGCGATGACATTCAGCCCAAAGGGGATCATCATCCCGGTTGTGACGCCGGTTGACGCGGAGGGGCATTTCAAGGAGGCCAAGTACCGCGGGCTGCTTCAGTACTTCATGGACAACGGTATTCATGGCGTCTTCCCGTTCGGCACGTCGGGGGAGTTCTACGCCTTCGACAACGGCTTCTACCGCCATGTGCTGGAGGTGACGGTGGACGCCGTGAAGGGGAAAATGGACATCTACGCGGGCGCGAACCACATCACGCCCAGGGGGGCCATCGAGTTGGCGAGGATCGCCGAAGGGTGCGGTGTGGACGCCCTGAGCGTCCTGACGCCAATGTTTGTCAGCCAGTCACAAAAGGAAGTCGAGGCCTACTACCGCACCGTCGCGGACGCCACGTCCCTGCCCATCGTCATCTACAACAACAAGCCCAAGACGAACGTCACCGTGGAGCCGGCCACCATTCGTGAGCTGGCGAAGGTGGAGAACATCGTCGCCGTGAAGGACTCCACCGGTGACATGACCAACACCGAGGAGTATCTCCGCCTGACGCGGGACATTCCCGGCTTCTGCGTGCTGATGGGCCGCGACACGCTGATTTACGCGGCGCTGTGCTGCGGCGCGGCGGGTGCGATCACGAGCTGCGGCAACGTGGCCCCGCGCATCGCCGCGGACATCTATGAGAGCTACAGGGCCGGGAAGTTCCAGGAGGCCCTGGAGGCCCAGTTCAAGCTGAGCGCCCTGCGCGTCGCCACCAACATGGGGACCTTCCCCGTGGTCATCAAGGAGGCGCTGAACATGTTGGGCTTCGATGTTGGGGACTGCACGGCCCCCATCCTGCCGCTGAATGACGAACAGCGCGCAAAGGTCCGCGGCGTCCTGACGGAGATCGGTCTGTTGAAGGATTGAGTTTTCCTCATTGATTTTCATCGCGCTCGTTTCCACTATCCCTGTTTAGGAGGTATCCCTATGAAAATTGGATTTATTGGCCTTGGTATCATGGGCAAGCCCATGGCGAAGAACCTGCTTAAGGCGGGGCACGAGCTCCGCGTCTACAACAGGAGCAAGGAGCCGGTTGAGGAGCTTGTGAAGGCCGGGGCGACGGCGGCGGCCAACGCAGCGGACGCGGCGAAGGGCGTTGAGCTCGTCCTGACGATGCTGCCGAACTCGCCCCACGTCAAGAGCGTCATGCTGGAGGACGACAAGGTCGCCGACCACATGGAGAAGGGCTCCGCGTTCATCGATATGTCCTCCATCAACCCCATCGCCAGTCGTGAGATCGCGGCGGCCCTGGCGAAGAAGGGCATCGAGATGCTGGACGCCCCGGTCAGCGGCGGTGAGCCCAAGGCCATCGACGGCACGCTGAGCTTCATGGTCGGCGGCAAAAAGGAGGTCTTTGACAAGTTCGAGCCCGTCCTGAAGGCGATGGGCTCCAGCGTCGTCCTCTGCGGGGACATCGGCGCGGGCAACGTGACCAAGTTGTGCAACCAGACGATCGTCGCGGTGAACATCGCGGCGCTGAGCGAGGCCCTGATGCTGGGCAGGAAGGCCGGCGTGGACCCGGAGGCTATCTATCGGGCCATTCGCGGCGGGCTGGCCGGCTCCACGGTCATGGACGCCAAGGCCCCGATGATCCTGGACCGGAACTTCAAGCCGGGCTTCCGCATCGACCTCCACATCAAGGACTTGAACAACGTGATGGACGCCGCCAAGTCGGTGGACTCTCCCATCCCGCTGACCGCCCAGGTGTTTGAGATGATGAAGGTGCTTCACGGGGACGGCAAAGGACAGTGCGACCACAGCGCCCTTGCCCTGGTCTACGAGAAGCTGGCGAACACGGAGATCGCGCGCGGATAGCGGGCATGATAAAACATTTAACCGCTCGCGGCGCGTGCCTGGGGAGCGGGACGATTGATAAGTTGCTGGAGGGGGTTCCTCTCCCCAAGGTCGTTCGTGTTCGTCAGAGCTTCCCCGACGAGCACATCTCCGTTGACGGCCTGCCCCGGGAAATCCTCGAGCGCATCAGGGCCCGTGGGGCGGAGGAGCGCGTCCGGCCGGGCATGAGGATTGGCATCACGGCGGGGAGCCGCGGCATCTCGAATATCCCGCTGATTTTGAAGACCCTGGTGAACTTCGTGAGGGAGCGGGGGGCGGAGCCCTTCCTGATTGCCGCGATGGGCAGCCACGGAGGGGCCACGTCAGAGGGCCAGCGCGCCGTCCTGGCGGGGCTGGGGATCACGGAGGAGTCGATGGGCTGCCCCATCCGTTCCAGCATGGAGGTGGTCCCCGCCGGGCGCAACGCCGAGGGGGCGGAGGTCTTCATGAGCCGGGACGCATCCGAGATGGACGGCATTATCGTCTGCAATCGCATCAAGGCCCATACCTGCTTCCGCGGCCCCGTCGAGAGCGGCCTGATGAAGATGATGGCCATCGGCCTGGGGAAACAGGTGGGGGCCGATTACTGCCACAAGGCCGGGTTTCAGAACATGGCAAAGAACGTGCGGCTGTTTGGGCAAACGGTCCTGAACGCGCTGCCGGTGCTGTTTGGCGTCGGCATCCTGGAGAACGCCTTTGACCACACATCCGAGATCGCTGTCCTCTACAAGGAGGAAATTCCCCAGGAGGAACCGGCTTACCTGGCCCGCGCGATGGATATGCTGCCCAAAATTCACGTGCCGGAGTGCGACGTGCTGGTGGTGGACACCATTGGAAAGAACTTCTCCGGCGGCGGGATGGACGCCAATGTCACGGGGACGTTCGTCACCCCCTATGCCTCCGGAGGTCTGAAGTCCCAGCGGGTCGCGGTGCTGGACCTCAGCCCGGAGAGCCACAACAACGCCACCGGCAGCGGCATGGCCCACGCCACCACCCAGCGCTTTTTCGACAAGATTGATTTCGAGCAGACCTACCCCAACGTCATCACCTCCACGGTCATCGAAAACGTGCGGATCCCCATGGTGCTGAAGAACGACCGGCAGGCCATCCAGGTCTGCCTGCGCACCTGCACGGACGTCGGGCCGGACGGCCCACGCCTGGTGCGCATCTCCAACTCCATGCAGCTGGGGCACATTTACCTCTCCCACCACTACCTGCCGCAGATTGAGGAGCATCCCTTGCTGGATCGGGAGTCCGAGCTGATGGATCTCCCCTTTGACGACGGGGGGAATTTAATCGACCTCGGCAAGATCGGCGTTTAATCGCAGGCGTTTATTTTGGGAAACAGGCGCAGTGCGCCATAATCAGGAAAGGAGCAGTTCAAAATGAAAAGAGCGCTTTGTCTTACGTTGGCCTTGGCTATGGTTTTCTCCATGGCGCTGTGCGGTTGGGCGGCGTCCCCGGCGGATTACCTGAAGGGCAAGACGATCCGTGTGGTCATCGGCGCCACCTCCGTCACGGGGGACACGTACCTGACCGCCGACCTGGTGACCCGCATGATCAGCCAGAAGTATGGCTGCAACATCAAGGTGGACCCCATCGGCGCGGGGCGTGCCCTGGAGGAGATCGTGACAACCAAGGGTGAGGGCGCCATCATGATGTTCCACGACATGACGTACCTTGGCGTCCTGTTCGGGGCTTATGACGAGGAGGACTACCGCCTGGAGAACATGATCGTGGGGCCCAGCTACGGCTATAACCCCGGTGACTGTTTCGCCGCCTCCGCCTCCGCGCCCTACTCCACCGTCGCGGAGATGGGGAAGTGGATGAGCGAGAACCCCGGCAAGATCGTTCGCCTGGCCGTGGAAGCCGGCGGCGTGTCCCAATTGGGCTTCGACGCCATCTATATGTGGCTTGAGGGCGCCTATGGCCACGATGTCGCGAAGAACCTGAAGGCCTTTGTGACGGGGTCCACGGCCGAGAAACTTCAGGCGCTGTGGGACGGCAACTGTCAGGGGATCTATGCGGCGGCGTCCACCGTCCAGGAGTACACACTGGAGGGCGTGGAGCCCCAGCTCAGGGTTAACATCATCGGACTGATGGGCGGCAAGATTGAGGGCAAGCCCTGGCCCACCTTCTCGGAGCAGGGCATCGCCATCAACGGCGTCCCCTTCGTCTTCTCCAAGGAGTACAGCGCGTTCTACAACCCCAGTGTGTCCAAGGAGTTCATTGAGGCCATGGACGCCGCCGTGCAGGAGGTCTGCACCAGCCCCGAGTACATCCAGGCCATCGAGGCCCTTGGCTACAAGGCGCAGTGCCTCACCTCGGCCGAGAACGCCAAGCACATCTACGACAAGCGCGCCGGGATGAAAGAGGTCATCTCCCACTGCCCGGACTTCGACGACCTGGTCGAGTAGCTTTGAAACCGTCCGTCTGCGCTGCTGATTTTCCGGCGGCGCAGATTTTTTTGAAGCTGGCAAGAACCGCATAAGAAGATTACACGTATAAGAGTAAGTTTAAGATTAGAGAAGGACTTGATGCTTAATGGCTAAGTTTTTCGCCTACAAATACTCCACGTCCCATCTGTTCTTCCCCAAGATCATCATCACGCTGCTGATCGTCCTGGGGCTTATCATCGCGGTACCCAAGGTCCTGGCTGCCCTCCGCAGCGGGAAGAGGCTCGCGGTCCCGCGCTTCTTTGTGGAGGGGTACGATAAGCTGAAGTTCTGGGGGACCCTCGCGCTGATGGCCGTCTATGTCCTGGCGCTTCAGCACCTCGGTTTTCTCCCGGCCAGCCTGGCCTGCATCTTCCTGTTCAACGTGCTGTTCTGCGGCACGCTTCAGTGGAGGTCGCTGCTGACCTCCGCCGTGATCTCCGTGACGGCCTCGCTGTTCGTCTGGTACGTGTTCGGGGTCCTGTTCAACATCACCCTGCCTTAGAGAGGAGGACGCTTCGATATGGATATGGAATTGCTGGCAAGCATCTTCACCCTCCAGAACCTGGGCATGGCCGTTCTGGGCGTGACGGCGGGCATCGTCTTCGGCGCCATCCCCGGCATGACCGCGACGATGGCGGTGGCCGTGTTCCTGCCCCTGACCTACGCCTATCAGCTCCAGACCGCGCTGATCCTCCAGCTGGGGCTTTACGTTGGGG
>JAFUYV010000081.1 GCA_017476945.1 Fretibacterium sp. | reverse complement strand
GTTCTAAAACTTCCTTATTGAGGTATGGAAACATGTCTTGGGCCTACTACACTGATTACGCGCGCCAGCTGAAACTTCCTTATTGAGGTATGGAAACGCAGAGACATTAAACAGCACACACATCTTCTCAACACTGAAACTTCCTTATTGAGGTATGGAAACTGACTGCGTGCTTAGTTCCCATGAATACACGACACATTCTGAAACTTCCTTATTGAGGTATGGAAACCAGTCCTCTCTCTTTCTTCCAGCTCTCCATCGATTTCCTGAAACTTCTTTATTGAGGGATGGAAACTTTTTTGCTCCTCCTTCCCTTGTCAATGCCATCTATAACGCTTTTAAAGTGCTTTGACTCTATTAGGAGGGAATACAGGATATCCCAAGAGAACACTGCGTATGCTGCT
Organism: Fretibacterium sp.; assembly: GCA_017476945.1. GTDB lineage: Bacteria > Synergistota > Synergistia > Synergistales > Aminobacteriaceae > JAFUYV01. The sequence continues at coordinate 7,925 of JAFUYV010000081.1, read as the reverse complement.
GAAGCGGGAATTGACAGTTCTTTATGTCGTGAATATGGCAGGGTACCATGGGGGGCGATGGATAATGCTTCATTTCACAGGAAGAAACGTCCTTGTGAAGTGGCGCAGGAGTATGAACGGAGATTAATTTTCCTGCTGCCCTATTCTCTTGAGGTTAACTCCAGTGAATATTTCTGACGATGGCTTAAGAAGAAGGTGCTGGATGTCCTCCTTACCTTCTCTTCTTGGGAGATGCTATCTCAAATGCTTTTAAGGTCCCTTGACTATATGATCTCATCTGTACGCTTTTTTAGACTATCACTAATTGGTATAATGAAGAGTATGTAAATTTTTGCAGGATGGATGTGATGTGTTATGGATATTGCGCGGGCCAGCATCAAACGGCGGCTTGTCGTGCTGTTCATCTGTGCGATGATGGCCGTGGGGGGCATCGCAGCGTACTTTTCCATCGGCAAGCTGGAGGACCCGTCCTTCACCATTAAGACGGCGGTCATCTCCATCGTCTATCCCGGCTCAACCACCTACGAGGTGGAACGCGAGGCCGCCAGCCGTATGGAGGACGCCGTGCAGGCCATGGGCGAGATCAAACACATCCGCACCCGCTGTGTCCCGGGTGTGGCGGTGTTGTATGTTGACATCAAGGACGAGTACACGGCCGAGGACCTTCCCCAGATATGGAACGTCCTGCGCCAGAAGGTCTATGATGCGGAGGCGGGGCTGCCCTCCGGTTGCTCGGTCGTCATCAACAACGACTTCGGGGACGTGTTCGGCCAGTACTACGCGCTGACGGGTGACGGCTTCACCCTTCGGGAACTGTGGGACTACGCGGACTTCCTCAAAAAGGAACTTGTCCTTGTGCCGGGGGTGGCGAAGGTCGATATTATCGGGGAGCAGAGCGAAGCCGTCTATGTCGAGTTCTCGTCGTCGCGACTGCGCTCGTTGCAGCTCTCTCCCAGCGCGATCTTCTCCGTGCTGAACGACCAGAACACCATCTCCTCCATGGGCAAGACGTTTTACGGTGAGCAGTACGTGACCATCAATCCCACGGGGGGTATCCTCAACATCGAGGATATCGGCGACATCGTGGTCAGCGGCGGGAATGGACGCTTTGTCCGGCTGCGGGAGATCGCCGAGATCCGGCGCGATTACGCCGACCCTCAGAGTATGATGATGTTCTTCAACGGGCGGCCCTCCCTGGGCATCGGCATCGCCACCGTGACCGGTGGTAACGTCGTCAACATGGGACAGGCCGTGACGAAGCGGCTGGAGGAGCTGGAGGCCAGCCGCCCCATAGGCATGGAGCTGGACGAAATCTATATGCAGTCCAAGGGCGTCATTGCCTCCGTCCAGGATTTCATCGTGAACCTGCTGGAATCCCTTGTGATCGTCGTGGGGGTGCTGCTCATCTTCATGGGCCTGCGGTCGGGCCTGCTGATCGGCGTCGTGTTGCTGCTGACCGTGGCAGGGACGCTGATGATTATGAACTACGTGGGGATCTTCCTTCAGCAGGTGTCACTGTCCGCCCTCATCATCGCCCTGGGCTCGCTGGTTGACAATGCCATCGTTGTGGCCGAGGGTATGCTGGTGGGCGTGCAGCGCGGCCAATCCACGGAGGACGCGGCCTCGGACACGGTGGGAGGCTCCCTCTGGGCTATGCTGGGCGGCACGTTCATCGCAGTTTTGGCTTTCTGTCCCATCGGTCTCTCGCCGGACAGCACGGGCGAGTTCTGCCGCAGCCTGCTCCAGGTGGTGGGCATCTCCATGTTCTTAAGCTGGGTTTTGGCCATTACCGCCACGCCTGCCATCGGGACCCTGATGCTCAAACCGGCGAAACAGGAGGGTGACCCCTACGACCGTTTCCTGTTCCGTACCTACCGGGCTTTCCTGGAGGGCTGCCTGCGCTACCGGTTCATCACCGTGGTGGTGGTGCTGGGGCTCTTCGCCTTCTCCGTGCTGGGCCTTATGCGGCTGGACAAGACCTTCTTCCCGGACTCCACCGCCATGTACTACGTCGCTGACCTTTGGAAGCGCGAGGGCACGTCCATCAACGCCCAGCGCGATATGACCCTGGACCTGGCGCAGCGCTTACAGAAGTGGGACGGCGTGAAGAACATCACCACCACGGTCGGGGGCGGGAACCTGCGCTTTATGCTGACCTATTCGCCGCCGGACTCCAACGCCTCGTTCTCGGAGCTTTTGGTAGAGGTGAAGGAGGGCGGGGACCCCGTGGCCCTTCTTCGTGAGACCCAGCGCATCATCGATGAGGAGATGCCGGGGGTGGAGGGCATCTGCAAGCTCTTCGCCAAGGGCAGCGGAATGGCCGCCGTCATCGGGGCCCGGTTCTACGGCGACGACCCCGACGTGCTGCGGGAGCTGGCGGCCCAGGCGAGGAAGATTATGGAGGAGGACCCCATTCACAACTGTGTTCGCATCGACTGGCGCGATCGCGTCCCGGTGTTCCGGCCCCAGATACGAAAGGATCGAATGCAGAACATGGGACTGACCCGGCCCGCCATCAACAGCTCCGTCCTCGCGGCCACCACGGGCTATCCCTTCGGCGCGTTCCGCGACGGGGATCGAACTCTGCCCATCCTCCTCAGCCTTGTGCCGGAGGAGCGCCACAGGATCGCTGATCTTCTCTCCAGTCCCATCTGGGCCCCGGCAGCCGGGAAATCCGTGCCCCTTGGGACCGTCGTCTCCGGGCTGGAGACCACCTTTGAGGACGACATCCTCATGCGGCGGGACCGCCGGCGGGTCATCACCGTGGAGAGCGACGTGCGGTCCGGGACTATTGCGTCGGCCATGCAGGAACGCATCAGGGCCAAGATCGAGGCGATTCCCCTGCCCCCTGGCTACGAATTTGAGTGGGGCGGCGAGGAGGAAAGCCAGAAGGACGCTATGGGCGGAATGTCAAAACTTTTTGTGCCGTGCCTGCTTCTGATGTTCAGCATCATGGTGTTCCTGTTCAACGGGTTCCGCCAGCCGTTCATTATCTTTGGCTCCATCCCGCTGATTTTAATTGGTGTCGTCATGGGCCTGACCGTGGCGAACATGTCCCTCAGCTTCATGGCCATCATCGGCATCCTGAGCCTTGTCGGGATGCTGGCGAAGAACTCCATTGTCCTTCTGGACCAGGTGGCCAGCGATTTTGCCGCCGGGAAAGACCGCTATCAGGCCATTGTTGACACGGGTGTAAGCCGTCTGCGGCCCGTGGCCATGTCCGCTGGGACGACGGTGCTGGGCATGATCCCGCTCATCTGGGACAGCATGTTCGGCTCAATGGCGGTGACGATCATGGGCGGGCTGGCGGTCAGCACGGTCCTGACGATGGTATTCATCCCCGTCATGACGGCTGTGGCCTACGGCGTGCCCAGCCCTGAGAAGAAATAGCGAGGAATTGGAGGAGACGAGATAAATGATGAAAAAGTTATTGAACGTTATCGTTTTGGCCGCAATGGTCGCGGGGGCGTACTATGGGCTGGAATTCTTCAGGAAGCAAAAGGTCGAGGAGGTCAGGCCGGAGATCATCCGCCCGGTCAAGACCGTCACGCTGAGCGGAAACGGCGGAGAGGGCGTGTGGCGCTACTACGGGACGCTCCAGGGCGGCAAGCGCGTGGAGCTCTCGTTCCGCGTGTCAGGGCCCATCAAGCAGATCCTCGTGGACAAGGGGGCCTCGGTGAAGAAGGGCGACCTGCTGGCCACGCTGGACCCGCGGGATTTTCAAACGCAGCTCAAACAGGCCCAGAGCAACCAGGCCCAGGCCCAGGCCCAGTACAACGACGCGCAGACGAACTTCAAGCGGTACGAGAACCTGTATAAGCAGAGGGCGGTCTCCAAGTCCCAATACGACACGCAGAAGACCCAGGTTGACGTGGCTCGTTCCGCGCTGAACGCGGCGGCGGCCCAGACCGCGGCGATAAGGGATTCGCTGAAGGACACAGAGCTGCGCGCGCCCTTCGACGGGGTGATCGCCGACCGCATGGTGGAAAACTTTCAGGACGTGACGGCCAAGCAGCCCATCTTCAGCCTTCAGGACATCTCGACGCTGGAGGTGGTGTTCAACGTGCCGGATAACGACGTGATATGGGCGTCCCAGGCCCACGCCGCGCGCGAGGGAAGCCCGACGGAGCAATACGGCACGGGCGAGGGGCAGGATAATCCGAGCAAGCAGTTCACGATACAGGCTCGCTTTGACGCCATCCCCGACAGGGCCTTCCCCCTCACGCCGAAGGAATTTGTGCTCCAGGCGGACCCGAACACCAACACCTTCCCCGTGACGGCGACCATGCCTCAGCAGAAGGACATCGCCTTTCTGCCCGGCATGACGGCGACGGTGGAGGTCATCGCGAAGGACGCGAAGACGGAGGGCTCTTCGTACCTTGTCCCCGCGACGGCCCTGCTGAACGAGGGGGAGAACAACTTCGTCTGGCTCTGCGGGCCTGCCCCCGGCGGCCCGAACAGCGAGGTGCACCGCGTCCCGGTGACACCGGGCCTTCCGCGTAACGACGGGAGCCTTGAGATATCGGGGGCTCAGCTCCACAGCGGCCAGCGCGTCGTCGTGGCGGGCGCGCACCTGCTGCGAGAGGGGCAGAAGGTGCGCCTGATGGAGAACGCGCGCTGAGTGCCTGACGCCACGTTTGCCGGGTTCGCCTGGTCAGGAGGGACGCCCCATGAAAAAATTTTTCGTGTTGATGCTCTGCTTTTGCGCTTTTGCCGGGCCTCGAACGGCCCACGGCGCTGAGAAGGATGGCGGGGCGCTGCGCATCGTAACGACGATATTTCCCGAATATGATTGGGTCCGGGAGATCTTAGGCAGCGTGGACGCAGAGGTGACGCTGCTCCTGGACAGGGGAGTGGACCTGCATAGCTATCAGCCCACCGTTGACGATATGGTGAGGATAGCCGCCTGTGACCTGTTCATCTATGTGGGGGGGGCATCTGACACGTGGGTCTTGGATGCGCTGAAAAACGCCGTTAACGAACATCAAATTGCGATAGGCCTCCTAGATGTCCTGGGCTCCTCCGTCAGGGAGGAGGAGGATGTAGAGGGCATGGAGCGGGAAGAGGGGCACGAGGACGGCCCGGAGGCCGACGAGCACGTGTGGCTTTCGCTGAAGAACGCGGCTGCCATCTGCCGGAGAATCGCCGGAGCGCTCTCGGAGCTTGACCCCCGACACAAGGCGGCGTTCGAGGCAAACGCCGCCCGTTATACGGCGAAGCTGTCCGTCCTTGACAAAGAATATCAGGCTGTGGTTGACGGCGCGGCCCGCAGGGTGCTTTTATTTGGCGACCGGTTCCCGTTCCGTTACCTTGTTGACGATTACGGACTGAAATACTACGCGGCGTTTGCGGGCTGTTCCGCGGAGACTGAGGCCAGCTTTGAGACGGTGATGTTCCTCGCGGGCAAGGTGGAGGAGCTGGGACTGCCGTGCGTCCTGACGCTTGAGGGGACTCGGCACAGGCTTGCCGGGACGATCGTGGCGAATACGGACACGAAAAACCAGCAGGTGCTCTCCATGGACTCCATGCAGTCAACAGCCTTAAAGGACATCGAGGCCGGCGCAACCTACCTCTCAATCATGGAGAGGAACCTCAGGACGCTGAGCGCCGCCCTGAATTAAGCATGAGGAGGCCGCTATGGCGCAGCTTGTCTGTCGGGATCTGTCGCTGGGGTATGGAGCCAGCGTGCTTGTGAGCGGGCTGAACTTCGAGGTGAACGCGGGGGATTACCTTTGCGTCGTTGGGGAAAACGGGTCGGGGAAGAGCACGCTGGTCAGGACGATGCTGGGCCTGCAGCCCCCCGTGCGCGGCGTCGCGGCGATGGAGGAGGGGCTTCGGGCGGACGAGGTGGGCTATTTGCCTCAGCAGACCGCGATGCAGCGAGATTTTCCCGCGTCGGTAAGAGAGGTCGTCCTGTCCGGCTGTCAGGGCCGGTGCGGGCTGCGCCCATTTTATAGCAGAGAGGAAAGGCGCCTGGCCGAAGGCGCTATGCAGAGGATGGGGATCAGCGGGCTTGCGCGTCGCTGCTACCGTGAGCTTTCCGGAGGCCAGCAGCAGCGCGTGCTGTTGGCCCGTGCCCTGTGCGCCGCGCGGAAGGCTCTGTTCCTGGATGAGCCGGTGTCAGGGCTTGACCCGCAGGCCGGGATGGAGATGTACCGCGTTATTGAGACGTTGAACCGCGAGGAGGGGGTCACGGTGGTCATGGTCTCCCATGATGTGGCCTCGGCCCTGAAGTATGCAAGCCATATTCTGCGTCTGGGGGAGGCCGTGTTCTTTGGCGCAAAAGAGGAATATAACCGGGAATATCAAGAGCGCCAGGGGGTGAGGTCATGAGCGGATTGGTGGGGAAGGCCGCCCTGTACTGGCAGTTCCCCTTTGTGCGTTACGCCCTGGTTGTTGGAATGCTGATCGCCCTGTGCTCCTCGCTGCTGGGGGTGACGCTGGTGTTGAAGCGTTTTTCGTTTATTGGCGATGGGCTTTCCCACGTCGCCTTTGGCGCAATCGCCGTCGCCTCCGTCCTGAATGTCGCCAATAATATGCCTGTCGTGCTGTCGATAACGATCCTGTGCGCGGTGCTGCTCCTGCGGACGGGACAGAGCACGTCGATCAAGGGGGACGCGGTGATGGCGATGACCTCTGTCGGGTCGCTGGCCGTGGGCTATCTCCTGATGAATATTTTTTCCACCTCGCCGAACCTGTCGGGCGACGTATGCAGCACGTTGTTTGGCTCCACGTCCATCCTGACCCTGACCGGGCACGAAGTCTGGCTGAGTGTCGGCCTGTCGGCGTCGGTGGTCCTGGTGTTTTGCCTGTTCTACAACAAGATTTTTGCCGTCACCTTTGACGAGGATTTCGCCAGGGCGGCCGGGACAAAGGCCGGCGCCTACAACCTGATCATCGCGATCGTCGTGGCTGTGGTGATCGTCCTGGCCATGAACCTTGTCGGCTCACTGCTCGTCTCCGCCTTGGTGATCTTCCCGGCGCTGTCGGCCATGCGGGTGTTCAAAAGTTTCTGGTCCGTGACGGTCTGCTCCGCGTGCCGGTCGGTGGGATGTGCCCTGCTGGGGATGGGCGCGGCCATCCTTGCGGGGACGCCGGTAGGCGCGACGGTTGTGGCGGCGGACATGGCGGCGTTTGGAGTTTTTTATATCGCCGGAAAGTTCCTCATCGGGAAGTCCTCAGCCGGGAAGGGGCCTCGTGTCCTGGAGGGGCCGGCCCATCTGAAGTAATGAATTTGACACCCGCGAGCCATAGGCCATAGTCATGGAACTCTATCTTGTCGACCTCAGCGCTCAGCTCGATAAGCCTGTCGAGCCATATCTGCCCTGGTTCACGACGGAGCGGCAGGCGGCCATCCTGCGCTATCGTGTCCCCTCGGACAGGAATCGCACGGTCTGGGCGGAGCTCCTGGCCCGCTGGCTCATCGCCGGGAGGATGGGGGGAGATGCGCGGGAGATTGCCATCGCGCGGGACGAGAGGGGCAAGCCTTATTGGGCAGGGGGCCTGCACTTCAGCCTCTCCCACAGCGGTCCCTGGGTGGCGTGCAGCCTGGGGGAGGCGCCCAGCGGCGTGGATGTGGAGACGAATCGAAAGGTCAGCCTGGACGTCGCCCGGCATTTCTTCCGGCCGGAGGAGTACGAGGCGCTGAGGGGCCTGTCGCTGCGCGAGCCGGAGGGATGGCGGCGGGCCTTCCTGCGCTATTGGACGCTCAAGGAGAGTTATCTTAAGTTCCTGGGCACGGGCCTGTCAGGAGGGCTGAGGGACGTGGACTGCGCGGCGCTGCTCAGTCCGGGGGGAGGCCCTCCGCGGGATGGGCAGGTGAGGTGCGCCGCCGGGGGACGGAACTTCGACCTGCCTGGCGGGGCGGCCGCCGGGGTGGTCTGCGCCCTGAGCCGGGCCGGGGGCGACGCCCCCGTGGAGACCTT